>NZ_JAKUHE010000010.1:0-231264 GCF_022664315.1 Bacillus cereus group sp. BfR-BA-01309 | reverse complement strand
CCGCAACCAAATGGTCCCGTGGTGTAGTGGTTAACATGCCTGCCTGTCACGCAGGAGATCGCCGGTTCGACCCCGGTCGGGACCGCCATTTATGTTGGCTCGGTAGCTCAGTCGGTAGAGCAGAGGACTGAAAATCCTCGTGTCGGCGGTTCGATTCCGTCCCGAGCCACCATTTTTTTATGCCGACTTAGCTCAATTGGTAGAGCAACTGACTTGTAATCAGTAGGTTGGGGGTTCAAGTCCTCTAGTCGGCATCATTTAGGGGCATAGTTTAAAGGTAGAACTGAGGTCTCCAAAACCTCCAGTGTGGGTTCGATTCCTACTGCCCCTGTAAGTATATGGGCCTATAGCTCAGCTGGTTAGAGCGCACGCCTGATAAGCGTGAGGTCGATGGTTCGAGTCCATTTAGGCCCACCATATATTATTCCGCAGTAGCTCAGTGGTAGAGCTATCGGCTGTTAACCGATCGGTCGTAGGTTCGAGTCCTACCTGCGGAGCCATGGCCCGTTGGTCAAGTGGTTAAGACACCGCCCTTTCACGGCGGTAACACGGGTTCGAATCCCGTACGGGTCATAAAAAAAAGAGTCAGCAATATGCTGACTCTTTTTTATTTTGTAGAATCCTCTGTTATCAACTGATTTTCCTGAAATAAATAAAGGAATTTAGGAAAAGCTATGGTATGTATAAAAAGGAGGAGACAAAAATGACACGAGTGAGAGACTTTATGAGTACTCATGTTGTACATTGTACACCGCTAGACAATGTATATGAGGCTGCTGTAAAGATGAAAGAAGAATCGATTGGATTGATTCCAGTTGTTGAAAATGAGCAAGTTGTTGGGCTTGTTACGGACCGAGATTTAGTTATTCGTGGGATTGCTGAGAAACATCCTGGATCTAATAAAATTACAAATGTAATGACAACAAACATTGTTTCAGTTTCTCCAGATGATTCTATTGAAACAGCTACAGAGTTAATGGCACAGTATCAAATTAGACGATTACCAGTAGTTGAAGGTGGTCAACTTGTTGGGATGCTAGCACTAGGTGATTTAGCCATAAAAGAATCGGCAGATGATCAAGCTGGATTTGCTCTAAGTGAAATCTCGGAGCACACGGAGTGAAGAGAGACTTTCATTAGTGGGATAAGTTACGTGTCAAAATCAGATGCATTATTCTAGTATATGGATTAAACTAATATGTTAGCATGATGTATCTGAGACATTATATAATATAAGTATACAGTTAGTAATTTCGACAGTTTTTTTAAATTTGTCATTCCTAATTTTAAATAAGAGAAAAAATGATATACTGATAGATATAAGTATTATGAAAGATTTTGAATATAACAATATTCATTGTTAATGATGTAATAATGGATTAATATTTCCTATGTAGACAAAAGGGAAGGGGAATTATATGAGGGCTGTACAGCGCGATCCAAATTGGAATTTGGTTACAGATACATATATAGAACCAAATAATTTCGCTGAATTATTTTCTTTGCTTGTACCTTGTCATCCAAAAGGTGAAGGGAAAGAACGAACTATATTAGCGTGGAAAGAAAAAGAATTTTATAAAGAAGAAAATTTAGCGGCATTTATCGTATATGGAATGAATAAAGTAAAGAATTTACCGCAGTTTCATAAAGATGAAATTCCAACTCTAGTACGTATTCTTCGCTTATGCCAAGAGATTGGTTGGTATGAAGAAGCAAATACTTTTATGATCACTCAAGGACTAACTGAGTTTGTTCACACTTCATTGGAATATGAAACGTGGGATCTTTTGACGCAAGCAGTTGCTTTAAACTATTTAATTATTAAATATCGTATTGGTGAATTGACTGATGGGGATGTAGAAATTTGGGATAGAGTTAAATTTAATGAGAAATGTATAACGGATTGTAAGCATCTATTATCTCATAAAGAAGTATTGGAATTTACATTCTTTTATATGTGTAAGAGAGCTAAATCACTATCAAAAGAGCAATTAAATAGTGATATGATGAGTTTAGCGATGTATTGTAATACTTTCGTGTATGACTTATATACACATGACTTATTACGAAAATATCGTAAGTGTACAGACTTCCTATCATATTATGGACCTAGTCAAGCGGTGTTAGCTTGTCAAAGAGCTGTACTTTCTCAAATTTCAGATCGATTAGATCCACTCAAGACTACTCATGTAGATGATTATTTATATGTAATGAAAGAAATGATGGAGCATATGACGATAGGAATAATGGATCGATATGATCATTTTATCGGGAAGTTATTATCATATGTGCCATTTTTCGAAATGATTCAAGTTCCACAACATGCATATTATTGTGAAGAATTACTGTATATTTGTAAGGGCATTGAATATAAAGAAGAAATATTACGCAATTATATATTTATACAATTACATGATTGTTTACCATCATTCTTTAAACTATTTCTTAAAAATAAGCGTTATGCAACAATTCATGACATTCTGTTCTATTGGTGTGATGATGAACAAAGAATGAGCTTAGAAAAAAAATATAATCTTAGCTTTATTTATGAAAAATATGCTTGTGGATAAAGAGAATTTTCTATATAAATTAAAAAGGATCTCAAGTTTATGTGAGATCCTTTTTTTATTAGTAAAGCAAGGAGAACGCAATTAAGACGAGAAATAACATTCCATAAAGGAGAAATTGTGCCGTATTGCTTCCTTGAATACCAAAAAAAGTATTTGTTTTTTTATATAAATTTAATATATATTTTAGCGGATTATCTTTGAAAGATCGGTACACAGTGTCTCCTCTTTCTAAGCTTCTTGTTCGTGTTTTTTGTTATTAGGGACATTGATGTATCTGGCTATGAATAATAAAACAGCCATAAACAATACAGGGAATACGGTAGATAAATAAAAACCGTTACTAATAATATTGGTTATTAGGGCACTTAATAGAAAGATGGCATTATATATATGGGCAATTTTTTGTTTTAGTTGTACTTGAAAAGATTCCATCATAATTTCTAAAGCAACAAAAGCAATGATAATAGATAAAAATACAGTGTTTGTATTGTAAATGATTAAACAACAGATTAAACCTAAAAAGGCTAAGTATTCAATTAAGAGAGGTATATTGATATTGCGTGGCATATAATTTACCTAACTAAATATGGCAGTGGGTTTACTGCATTTGTTTTTTCAAAATTCCACTCTCCATTATGTAATTCAAAATGAAGATGTTGCCCGTATGAATGACCTGTGTTTCCCATATGACCTACTAATTGTCCAGCTTGTACTTGATCACCAGCTTGTACAGTGCGATCTTTCATGTGAGCATAGACTGTTGTATATAATTTCCCATTTATTTGATGGGCGATGAATACAACATTGCCATAGCTAGCTGAATAATATGATTTCACAACCTTACCTGCAGCTGCCGCCTGGATAGGGACATTACCTTGAGCTGCAATATCTATACCATAATGCATTTGCTCCCAGCGTATATCAAAGGTTGAGCTAATTCTTCCTTGAGTAGGGAATTTGAAAACAGCTGGAATGGAAGTAGGTTGAGCTGTTTGTGCTTGTGCTTGCGTTTGATTTTGCGTCACATAATGTTTTGCCACGTATCCGTATCCCGTGCCAAAACGAATTTTATACCAAGTTCCCACAGTTTCCACTACTTGTATTTGTGTACCATTTTGTAATGAACCAAGTAGTGAACTACTTGTACTAGCGTTGCTACGTACATTAAGTTTAGGTGTTGCAACTGTGTATTTCGTATTATTTTGAACTGTGATACCTTTTACTAAAGGCTGTGAACCATTAGACACAAATGCTTTTTGTACGTAACCTGTTTTGCCATCATGTAAAATTTTATACCACTCGCCTTGTTCTTCTTGAATGGTAACGAATTTCCCATTTGGTAATACATCTAGAATTGAAGATTCTAAATTAGGTTCAGAACGCACGTTTAATGCATTGGCATTAACGATGTATTGATTATTAGATTGAAGTTTGTTTTTTAGTAGAATAGCACCTTTTTGTACGTAACCGACTTTATTATTAACAGATACTTTATACCAGCCATTACTTGTTTCAAGTATGTTCACTTTCGTATTAAAGCGAATTGTATCAATTGAAGAGCTATTTGCGTTATCTTTTGTATGTAAGGCTACTTGATCGACTTTGACATATCCAGTTTTCACATTAGATAATTGTTCAGCGTTGGCTGTTTGTACATTTGTTTCTCCCATAGCAGGAAGTAAAGAGGCAATTGCGACAGTAGTTGCTGTTAAAGCAGTAGCTTTCATATTCATATAATAGAGACCTCCTCTAGTTGTATAGTTGTAATTTTATTATAGTATAAAGATATAATATAGTGGGTGTATTCACATAAATGTAATATGAAATCAATATAAAAATAAATTTTTTGAGGATAATGATTCCTTTTTATCCAATTAATTAGGATAATAATTTCTAAGATGGAATATAAGTATTATATAGTTTTGTTATTTTGTTGACAATTGAGAAAATTAAAACAGTTGATGATGTCTTATTACGATGTTATACTGACAGTGTTAATTTCATAGTTTGCTAGGAGAGCTGGTGTTGCCAGCTGAGAGTAGGCCGTAAGCCTTTGATCCTTTTCATTACCTGATCTAGATTATGCTAGCGTAGGGAAGCAATTCGGACACTAATAATGAGTCCCCGTTTCTTTGCGTATAGAAACGGGGCTTTTTTGTTTGAAAATTTCATATTGAAACCACTAGGGGTGCTTGTTGTGCTGAGAGAGGAATAATCCTTAACCCTTATAACACCTGATCTAGGTAATACTAGCGAAGGGAAGTGGAGCAACGAATAAATTATAATTTTATTTGCTGTAACCACTTCTTATTTAGAAGTGGTTTTTTATTTACATACACATACGGGAAGGGGATAGGGAAATGAAATTTTGCGATAGATTATTAGAAACTGTACAACCAGTTTGGGAGATGAGTCATAATCATCCGTTTGTAGTAGGTATGGGGGATGGCACGTTAGAAAAAGATAAGTTTCAGTATTACATTATTCAAGATTATTTATATTTGTTAGATTATGCAAAGCTGTATGCGATTGGTGTTGTAAAGGCAACGAATCCGCAAGTAATGGGGAAATTTGCTGAACAAATTGATGGCATATTAAATGGAGAAATGACGATCCATAAACAGTATGCAAAAAGACTTGGAATTTCTATTGAGGAGATAGAGTCAGCAAAACCATCTGCTAAAAATTTAGCTTATACAAATTACATGATGTCCGTATCTCAAAATGGCACACTTGCGGAATTAATAGCAGCACTTCTTCCATGTATGTGGAGCTATTGGGAAATTGGAAAGCGTTTAAATGATATACCTGGAGCAAGAGATCATGAGTTCTTTGGTGAGTGGATTCAAGGATATAGTTCTGAAGAATACGGTAACCTTTGTATTTGGTTAATAGATTTATTAAATGAAATGGCAGTTGGAAAGTCTGAAAAAGAGCTAGATCGATTAGAGGAGATTTTCCTATATTCCAGTCGATTTGAATATTTATTCTGGGATATGTCCTATCGTAAGGAGATGTGGGGATTTGAGGAGCAAGAACATACTACAGTTTCATAATGTTTCTTTTCATTATGATGAGAAACCAATCATCAATGAATTAAATGCTTCTATACAAGATAAAGAGTTTGTAAGTATTATCGGACCGAGTGGATGCGGGAAAAGTACTTTATTTCGCCTTATTACAGGTTTAGAAGAAGCGAGTACTGGACAGATAGAACTGACAGAAACAAAGAGCCATCCTGTAGGGTATATGCCCCAAAAAGACATGCTCCTGCCATGGAGAACGATTATTGAGAATGCGGCCCTGCCGCTAGAGTGCCAAGGTGTACAGAAGAAAGAAGCACAAATAAAGGCAAAGGAACTGTTACATAAATTTGGCTTACAAGGGTATGAGACAAAATATCCGAAAGATTTATCTGGTGGTATGAGGCAACGCGTATCTTTCATTCGAACTTTATTAACAGGTGGGGAGATATTGTTGTTAGATGAACCATTTAGCGCGTTGGACGCTTTAACGAAGGCATCTTTGCAAGAATGGCTGTTTGAACAATGGAAAGAGTGGGAAAAAACAATCTTATTTATCACTCATGATGTGGAAGAAGCGTTGTTTCTTTCTAATCGAATTTTAGTAGTAGAGCAGCAACCGATAACTACTTTAACCGAGAGGGTTGTACCACTTGATCGTAATCGAACAAGAAAAGATTTATATAAGCCGGAAGTGTTAGCGCTTAAAGATGAGCTTCTTAGTATGTTACAAAGGCAGGTACTCGTATGATGAAACGGTTGAAGGAGCTATTGCCTGCCCTTACACTTTCTAGCATTTTACTTGCCTTTTGGGAAGTAGGCGCAAGAATCGTAGATGAAATGTACATTTTACCGTCACCGTCTGCAATTGTAATGAAGATATGGAAACTAAAAGATATATTATTCACGGTTCATTTGCCGGCAACATTATACGTCGTTTTAATAGGGATAGCTATTTCTATCGTACTTGGAGTAGGGCTAGCGATGTTAATGAATGCGAGTAATTGGATGGAGAGAGCATTTTATCCATTATTAGTTGCTTCACAAACGATTCCGATTACAGCGCTTGCTCCACTTTTCGTTTTATGGTTTGGATATACGATTTGGAGTAAGGTTGTTGTTACGGTTTTAATTACGTTTTTCCCAATTGCGGTCAATACGTACGATGGACTACGCAGTACGAAAAAAGAATGGGAAGAGCTTTTAGTTACGTACGGGGCAACGAAAAAAGATGTTTTTCTTAAATTAAAGTTACCATCTGCTCTTCCTTATTTTTTCTCAGCTTTAAAAATTGCAGTTCCGCTTAGTGTAATTGGGGCAGCAATTGGTGAATGGCTCGGTGCACAAGCTGGGCTAGGGTATTTCAGTAAAAGAATGATGACGCAGTTAGACGGAGCAGGTGTATTTGCACCGATTGTATTGTTATCATTATTAGCTATTTTCTTCGTCATACTTATTTCGGTATTAGAAAAGAAATTCATTAGTTGGAGGAAGCATTCATGAAATTTTTAAAACGCATCTTTGTGTTTACATTATTAGTTGCAATGATCGCTGGATGTTCTAGTAATTCAGCATCAGATAAGAGTAAAAAAGAAAAAGAAATAACGGTCATGCTTGATTGGTATCCAAATGCGGTACATAGCTTTATTTATGCGGCAATTGAAAAAGGCTACTTTAAAGAAGAAGGAGTAAAGGTGAATATTAAATTCCCTTCCAATCCGACTGACCCATTAACTTTAGCAGCTGCAGGAAAAGTAACAGTGGGCTTATATTATCAGCCTGATGTTGTCATGGCAAAAGCAAATGAACAAATTCCAGTGAAATCAATTGGAGCTGTCGTACGTTCACCATTAAATCATGTTGTATCGCTGAAGTCAGCAGGCATTCAATCGCCGAAAGATTTAGAGGGGAAAACAGTTGGATATTCTGGAACACCTCTAAGTGAGATGTATTTAAAAACGATGGTAAAAGAAGCTGGTGGTAATCCAGATACAGTGAAAGTAGTCGATGTTGGCTTTGACTTAGTACCGGCACTAATTACAAAAAAAGTGGATGCAGTAACAGGGGCATACATTAACCATGAAGTACCTGTTATGCGTCATGAAGGTCATGAACCAGCATACTTTAATCCAGCAGATTACGGTGTACCGAATTATCATGAGCTTGTATTTGTAACAGGTGATAAAACGTTGAAAAAAGATAAAGAAGCGCTGCAAGCTTTCTTACGTGGTACGAAAAAAGGCTATGATTTTATGAAGAAAAATCCAGATGAAGCATTAAATATTTTATTAAATCATCAAGAAAAAGAAAACTTCCCACTTGTACCAGAAGTTGAAAAAGAAAGTATGAAAATTTTATTAGAGAAGATGGAAACGAAAGATGAGCCATTCTTATCGGATTCAAAAGAATCATGGGAGAAACAAAATAAATGGCTGAAGGACAAAGGAATGACGAAAGAAATCGTTCCGGCTGATGAATTATTCGAAAACATTTTAAAGTAGGCGAATGAATATGAAAAATGAGCTTCATGTAATCTCAAATGGTCACATGTCATTCGAAGAGTTAGTGAATGTAGCGATGCAAATTGAAAGTGAGATTGATTATTTGCATATTCGTGAGCGTGAGAAAAGTACGAAGGAATTGTATGAAGGTGTGGAAGGCCTTTTGAAGAAAGGCTTTCCGGCATCAAAAATAGTGATAAATGATCGAATTGATATTGCTATTTTATTAAATATTCCGCGCGTACAGCTAGGATATCGAAGCGCAAATGTAAGGTCAGTGAAAGAAAAGTTTTCTTATTTGCATGTCGGTTATTCTGTGCATTCTTTAGAAGAGGCGATCGATGCATTTAAGAATGGAGCGGATTCACTCGTCTATGGTCATGTATTTCCGACAGATTGTAAAAAAGGTGTGCCAGCGAGAGGGCTTGAAGAGATTTCAGACATTGCAAAGTGTTTATCCATACCGATTACAGCAATTGGCGGAATTACCACAGAAAACACCAGGGATGTTCTTACTAATGGCGTCAGTGGTATTGCTGTT
The DNA here is from genome assembly GCF_022664315.1 of Bacillus cereus group sp. BfR-BA-01309. Lineage (NCBI taxonomy): Bacteria > Bacillati > Bacillota > Bacilli > Caryophanales > Bacillaceae > Bacillus > Bacillus cereus group sp. BfR-BA-01309. Next base: position 222,629 of record NZ_JAKUHE010000010.1, on the reverse strand, counting down.
ATGTCTGGAATTATAAGTAGTAGTAACCCGTATAACAAAGCGAAATCTTATAAGGAATCAATAAGAAAGTGGGCGGAAAAACATGTGTAAGAAGTATGATGTAGCGATAATTGGCGGTGGTGTAATTGGTAGTTCAGTTGCACATTTTCTAGCAGAAAGAGGACATAAAGTAGCGATTATAGAGAAGCAAAGAATTGCATCTGAAGCCTCGAAAGCAGCCGCTGGTTTACTTGGGGTTCAGGCAGAATGGGATGCATATGACCCACTATTTGAACTTGCAAAAGAAAGCCGTGCTATATTTCCACAACTTGCAGAAGTTTTACGTGAAAAAACAGGCATCGATATTGGGTATGAAGAGAAAGGCATTTATCGCATTGCCCAAAATGAAGAGGAGAAGGAAAGAATTCTTCACATTATGGATTGGCAGCAGAAAACTGGTGAAGATTCTTATTTTCTAACGGGAGATCGTTTACGAGAGAAAGAACCATTTCTTTCTGAGTCAATTATAGGTGCTGTATATTATCCGAAAGATGGTCATGTTATTGCACCGGAGCTTACGAAAGCATTCGCACATTCTGCATCATTTTCGGGTGCTGATATATATGAACAGACAGAAGTGTTTGATATTCGTATTGAAAATAATAAAGTGACCGGGATTGTGACGAGCGAAGGTAGTATCACATGTGAAAAAGTTGTTATTGCGGGTGGTTCATGGAGCACGAAGTTACTGCGTCATTTTCACCACGAATGGGGTACATATCCAGTTAAAGGAGAAGTGGTAGCGGTAAGAAGTAGAAACCAACTTTTAAAGGCTCCTATTTTCCAAGAAAGATTTTACATTGCACCAAAGCGCGGCGGACGTTACGTAATTGGAGCAACGATGAAGCCTCATACGTTTAATAAAACTGTGCAACCGGAAAGTATTACTTCTATATTAGAGCGCGCGTATACGATATTACCAGCTTTAAAAGAAGCAGAGTGGGAAAGCACATGGGCAGGGTTAAGGCCACAATCAAATCACGAAGCTCCTTATATGGGAGAGCATGAAGAGATAAAAGGTTTATATGCTTGTACTGGGCATTATCGAAACGGTATTTTATTAAGTCCTGTTTCTGGTCAGTATATGGCGGATTTAATAGAAGGAAAGCAGGAGAATCACTTGCTAGATTCATTGCTTTCTAAAACAGTTTAGAAAGGGGCTGGAAGTTTGAATTTGAAAATTAATGGTAATCAAATTGAAGTGCCAGAGAGTGTAAAAACAGTTGCAGAGCTACTTACACACTTAGAGTTAGAAAACAGAATTGTTGTAGTAGAGCGTAATAAAGATATTTTACAAAAAGATGATCATACAGATACATCTGTTTTTGATGGAGACCAAATTGAGATTGTAACTTTCGTAGGAGGCGGTTGATTATGTTAAACATTGGACCATTTTCATTTCATTCTAGACTTTTATTAGGAACAGGAAAATTCCCTGATTTTGATGTGCAGCAAAAGGCAATTGATGTATCTGAGGCGGAGGTTTTAACGTTCGCAGTACGTCGTATGGATATATTTGATGCAAAGCAGCCAAATTTATTAGAGAAACTTGATGTGAAAAAATATAAGTTATTACCAAATACAGCTGGAGCAAAAAATGCTGAAGAAGCGGTTCGTATTGCAAAGTTAGCAAAAGCTTCGGGGCTTTGCGACATGATCAAAGTAGAAGTTATTGGTGATGATAGAACGTTATTACCTGATCCAGTAGAAACGTTAAAGGCATCTGAAATGTTACTAGAAGAAGGGTTTATCGTTCTTCCGTATACATCTGATGATGTTGTATTAGCACGTAAATTACAAGAACTAGGTGTGCATGCAATTATGCCAGGGGCATCACCAATCGGTTCAGGGCTTGGTATTGTGAATCCGTTAAATTTAAGCTTCATTATTGAACAAGCGACAGTACCAGTTATCGTTGACGCTGGTATTGGTAGTCCAGCTGATGCGGCATTTGCGATGGAATTAGGAGCGGATGGTGTGTTATTAAATACGGCTGTGTCGGGAGCAAAAGATCCAATTAAGATGGCATACGCAATGAAATTAGGTATCGAGGCAGGGCGAATTGGCTTTGAAGCAGGTCGTATTGCACGTAAACGTTGTGCAACAGCAAGTAGTCCTTTAGAAGGAATGAGCGTAGTTGAATAATCGATATTCTCGCCAAGAATTATTCTCTCCAATTGGAGAAGAGGGGCAACGAAAGATAAGAGAAAAGCATGTACTCATTATCGGTGCAGGTGCATTAGGTAGTGCAAATGCAGAGATGTTTGTAAGAGCTGGTGTTGGCACAGTAACGATTGTTGACCGGGATTATGTCGATTGGAGTAATTTACAAAGGCAGCAATTGTATGCAGAGAGTGATGTAGAAAATAATCTTCCGAAGGCTGTAGCGGCAAAAAAACGTCTAGAAGAGATCAATCGTGAAGTAAGAATAGAAGCTCTCGTTCAAGATGTAACAGCTGAGGAATTAGAAGAACTCGTTACAAACGTTCATGTAATTATTGACGCAACTGATAATTTTGAAACGCGTTTTATTGTGAATGATATAGCGCAAAAACATTCTATTCCATGGATTTATGGAGCATGTGTAGGGAGCTACGGCCTTTCTTACACAATTCTTCCTAGTAAAACGCCATGTTTATCTTGTTTATTACAATCGATTCCACTTGGCGGAGCGACATGTGATACAGCGGGCATTATATCTCCTGCTGTATCTCTCGTCGTTTCTCATCAAGTAACGGAAGCTCTTAAATTGTTAGTGGAAGATTACGAATCACTTCGAGATGGACTTGTGTCGTTTGATGTATGGAAGAATGAATATTCATGTATGAATGTGCAAAAGCTTCGTAAGCATAATTGTCCTTCGTGTGGAGAGAATGCGATATACCCGTATTTAAATAAAGAAAACACATCGAAAACAGCAGTTTTATGCGGGAGAAATACAGTTCAAATTAGACCACCTCATAAAGAGGAAATGGATTTTGAACGATATAAAGAGCTGCTGAATGATCGTGTGAATGATTTAAATGTAAATCCATATTTATTATCATTTTCTGTGGAAGAAAAGAGATTAGTTGCTTTTAAAGATGGTCGTGTACTTGTACATGGAACGAAAGATATAAGCGAAGCAAAAACGATTTATCATCGCTATTTTGGATAGAAAAGGATGAGTGGGATGAAAATAAATAAAGCTTTAACAATTGCAGGGTCTGATAGCGGCGGCGGTGCCGGTATTCAAGCAGATTTAAAAACATTCCAAGAGCTTGGTGTGTACGGGATGACGGCTATTACGGCAATTACTGCTCAAAACACGCTTGGCGTTCAAGGGGTATATCCAGTTCCGTTAGAAGGTATTACGGAACAGTTGAATTCAATTGGTACGGATTTAACACCAGATGCTTTGAAACTAGGAATGTTATTTAGCAGCGAAATTATTCAAATTGTAGCAGAACATATTAATAAATTTGGCTGGAATAATATTGTGCTAGACCCTGTTATGATTGCTAAGGGCGGTGCATCATTATTACAACAAGAAGCAGTACAAGCATTAAAAGAATATTTATTACCAGTAGCAACGGTTGTAACACCGAATGTTCCTGAAGCAGAAGTGTTAACTGGGATGGAGATTCATAATGTTGAAGATAGTAAGGAAGCTGCGAAAGTACTGCATGAATTAGGTGCGAAATACGTGCTTATGAAGGGTGGACATGCAGAATATCAAGGTAATGAAGTAATTGACTTACTCTTTGATGGTGAGCAATTTATCGAATTTAGAAGTGAACGAATTCCTTCAAAGCAAACGCACGGAAGTGGGTGTACATTTGCTTCAGCGGTTACTGCAGGACTTGCGAAAGGCTACTCCATTGAAGAGGCAGTTCAAGAAGCAAAACGATTTATTAGTATAGCAATTGAAGAGCCATTGAATATTGGAAGTGGTCATGGACCGACGAATCATTTTGCGTATAAGATGAATAATACACGTGTATAAAGACATGAGAAGCCAGTTTGTTAACTGGCTTTTTTTCTGTTTACTTTTTCCAAATACAGGAGTAATATATCAGCCAGAATACATTTTTTGTAATACGCTGAGTCCAAATATAAGGAGCGGAGGAACCAATTTGTGCAGTGTCACTAGGGGTGAATCTTTCAATTTTGAAAGTAGGGCTACTCTCAAAGTCCGAATCCGACAGCTAACTTCGTAAGCGTCTTGAGAGAGGACGGTGCCATGATGGATACATCACTTCATCGATCTGATTAGTATAGGGGAATATCAATCTATGTTTGATTTCTTTTATGCTAAGGAGGATGAGGTACATGGAACTAACACTTATTTGTGTTGGAGAAGAAAGTAAGGTAAATAGTTTAAGAGATTTAGTAGCATTTCAACATGAGTTAATTATTTTTACAGCAAATGAAGAAATAGCGGCTGAAGTTAGGGATTGTGGATTTGATTGGACGTATAGTTGTAGTCAGGAGCAGGATTTTACTAGTATTTGTGAGTGTATTAAAAAGGTGATTTTACTAGGTGATGAGCTTCCAATCGTTAGCTTCTTCACAGAACACATTCGTTTTTCTTTTCAAGCACCCATTACTGTTGTTACAAGGAATAAACGATATCCAGCGAGGCTCTATGAAACAATGGGAGCTACATTTGTCGTGTTTACGAATTGTGATAATATTTCTTTTTTATTTTTTGAATAGGGCGGGGGAAAAGAAGATGAAAGTGTTGTTATTAGGAGATATAGCGAATCGTTGGGCGGTATCGGTAGAGCGAGTTCAAGAATTGGTGGTGCTCGATCCTATTTTTCCAAGGCCCTATATTATATTGCCATCAAAAGACGCCTTATATTTAAAAACAGATGTTATCGAATATGAGCAACTACATGCAGAATTGTCACAAGTTTATCCCGCTTTAATGGGCAGTAAGACCCCCACCTCAAAATTCAGCGAAAGCAAAGAAGTTAGATGGGGATCAACTGCCCATAAAAGTCCGATTGGTTCAACTAATAATCAGTGGGGGATGAAGAAAACCCCCACTGATTAAAGTTTCACTTTATATTCGCGGGAGAAATTTACGTGCTTTTTTACGAGGGGAATAAATAGTGAGTGGAAAAAGAGCGAATGCGAAGTGCAACAAGCTATGCACTTCATGTCATTCGCTCTTTTTATTTCGTATTTAAAAGGTTATTTCTATGAAAAAGAAAGAAAAGACGAGAAAACAGATGAAAGAATATTAATAACACTCAATGTAAGCGTTTAAATAGATGGATATTTTCTTATTTTCAGTAATTTGCCTCTTTACAAGTGAAATATAGAGGAGTATATTTACTCTCATAAATCATTCATAAAATTTCCAAAAAAACCTAAAATCGCTGAGTTCCAGAAATGGAGCGGGGGAACCAATTTTGTGCATCGTCACTTGGGGTGAATCTTTCAGTTTTGAAAGTAGGGCTACTCTTTAGGCCCGAATCCGACAGCTAACCTCGTAAGCGTTTAGAGAGGAGGTTTACTTTGTGTTGTTCATTTCGAACACTAAGTAGAGCTTAGTGTTCTTTTTTCGATTAGTTAATGGTAAATTTTTACAGAAAAGAGGGATAGCTATGTTAGATGTTGTGATGATCGGGATCTTTGTTGTGTTAGTTGCATCGATGGCAAGTCTTGCGAGTTGGTCAGATAAAGTTGTGAAAGAAGGGAAGCAATCATGACGATTGCCTTATCGGTTATTGTTGGAGCAATTACGGTGTACTTAGTGTATGCATTATTAAATCCGGAAAAGTTTTAATTAGGGGGAATCATTCATTATGATCTGGATCGCAGTTGTTATTACAATGCTGTTGTTTATTCTTGTGGCGAAGCCAACGGGAATTTATTTAGAGAAAGCCTTTCAAGGGAGTAAAAAGCTAGATAAAGTATTCGGGCCTTTTGAAAAACTTATTTTTAAAATTACGGGTGTAAAAGAATACAATCAGACGTGGAAACAGTACGCATTGTCATTAGTTTTATTAAATGGATTTATGATTGTTGTCGTATATTTCATTTTCAGGCTACAAGGAGTATTGCCATTAAATCCAGCACACATTGAAGGAATGGAGCCTACACTCGCTTTTAATACAGCAATTAGTTTTATGGCTGATACAAACTTACAGCATTATAGCGGTGAAAATGGTTTATCTTATTTATCACAATTGATCGGAATTACATTTTTAATGTTTGCAGCACCGGCAACGACGTTAGCACTTGTAATGGCGTTTATAAGAGGGCTTGCTGGAAAAGAGCTCGGTAACTTTTTCGTTGATTTTACGAGAGCTTTAACGAGAGTATTTCTTCCTATCGCATTTATTGCGGCACTAGTCTTTGTCGCACTTGGTGTACCACAAACGTTAGATGGGGCGGTTACAGCACATACAATTGAAGGCGCAAAGCAGAGTATATTACGTGGGCCTGTTGCATCATTCGTGTCCATTAAAGAACTTGGAAATAACGGTGGTGGGTTTTTCGGAGCAAACTCTACACACCCATTTGAAAACCCAGGGCAAATGAGTAATATTTTGCAAATGATGCTTATGATGTTACTGCCAACAGCACTTCCATTTACGTACGGACGAATGGTAGGCAATAAAAAGCAAGGACGTATCCTTTTCGTATCATTGTTCATGGTCTTTTTACTTGGGTTTATAACGATTACGACATCTGAATTACATGGAAATCCAGTATTGAATCAAATGGGTATCCAGCATGTACAAGGCAGTACGGAGGGAAAAGAAGTACGATTTGGAACAGTATTTTCGTCCCTTTATGCGACAGTAACGACAGCTGCCGAAACAGGTGCTGTTAATACGATGCATGATACGTTAACACCAATTGGCGGGTTAGTACCACTCGTAAATATGATGTTAAATACAGTATACGGCGGCGTTGGAGCAGGCTTTGTGAACATTATTATGTATGCGATTATCGCGGTCTTTATATCTGGATTGATGGTTGGACGGACACCAGAGTTTTTAGGTAAGAAAATTGAAGGGAAGGAGATGAAATTAATTGCGGTAACAATACTATTTCATCCACTGCTTATTTTAGGATTTTCAGCATTAGCTCTTTCAACAAATTTAGGAACGGATGCTATTTCTCATTCCGGTTTCCACGGTTTGACGCAAGTGGTATATGAATATACATCGTCAGCTGCGAATAATGGATCTGGATTTGAAGGATTAGCGGATAATACACCGTTTTGGAATATTACAACTGGTTTAGTTATGTTTTTAGGCCGCTATTTCAGTTTAATTACGATGCTAGCTGTTGCAGCTTCATTGAAAGAAAAGACGGTAGTACCAGAAACAGTCGGGACATTCCGTACGGACAATAGTTTATTTGGTGGTATTTTTATCGGAACGATTGTAATTGTCGGTGCGTTAACATTTTTCCCGATGTTAGTACTTGGCCCAATTGCAGAATTTCTTACATTGAAGTAATGGAGGGTAAATGATGAGACCGGTAGTAGTAAAAGAAAAAAGAGTAAATGAGTCACAAATACATGCTGTAGAAGATGAAGTTAGACAAGCGAAAACGATGGATCGTGATATCGTGAAACACGCGATGAAGCAATCCTTTGCGAAATTGAATCCGAAAGTCATGATAAAGAATCCGATTATGTTTGTTGTAGAAATTGGATTTATCATTACGTTCATTTTATCTTTTCTTCCAAGTCATTCTAGTAGTGTACCAGGATGGTTTAATATAACAGTTTCTCTCATTCTCTTGTTTACAGTTTTATTTGCTAACTTTGCAGAAGCGTTAGCGGAAGGACGGGGGAAAGCGCAAGCCGATTCTTTAAAACAATCGAAGAAAGATGTGTTTGCAAATGTTGTAAAAGAAAATGGAGACATTGTTCAAGTTTCAGCAACTGATCTGAGAAAAGGTGACGTTGTTATTGTAAAACAAGGAGAAATGATTCCAAGTGATGGGGAAGTTATAAAAGGATTAGCGTCTGTTGATGAATCTGCGATTACAGGGGAATCTGCTCCTGTAATAAAAGAAGCGGGTGGTGACTTTTGCTCCGTAACAGGTGGTACGATGGTCGTCAGTGATGAAATTACGATTGTCATTACAAGTAATCCTGGTGAATCCTTTATTGATAAAATGATTTCTTTAGTAGAAGGGGCTGCACGTCAAAAAACGCCGAATGAGATTGCTTTAAATACAGTATTAACAAGTTTAACTCTTATTTTCTTAATCGTTGTTGTGACGTTGCCGATTTTTACAAATTATTTAGGGTTTCAAATTGATACAGCTGTACTTGTAGCGTTGTTAGTTTGCTTAATTCCGACGACGATTGGTGGATTATTATCAGCAATTGGTATTGCCGGGATGGACCGTGTGACAAAGTTTAACGTATTAGCGATGTCCGGGAAAGCAGTGGAAGCTGCGGGCGATATTAATACAATTATTTTAGATAAAACAGGTACGATTACTTTCGGGAACCGGATGGCTCATACGTTATTACCTGTAGGAAATGAAACGATTGAGCAAGTAGGAAAATGGGCTGCGATTAGTTCTGTTTTAGATGAAACACCAGAAGGTCGATCTGTTATCGAATATGTAAAAACGAAATCTCTATCATATGATAGAGCACTTGCAGAACAAGGTGAATTTGTTCCATTTAAAGCAGAAACGAGAATGAGTGGTGTCGATTTACAGGACGGAACGAAAGTGAGAAAAGGTGCTGTTGGTGCCGTTATTGAATGGGTTAGGTCACAAGGCGGAACGATTCCGAAAGATGTAAATCAAAAAGCAGATTCCATTTCCAAAGAGGGCGGAACACCCCTTATCGTTGCAGTGGATAATCGTGTTTACGGTTTAATTTATTTAAAGGATACAGTAAAGCCAGGTATGCGTGAACGTTTTGAACAATTGCGTCAAATGGGGATTAAAACGGTTATGTGTACGGGTGATAACCCATTAACAGCAGCAACCATTGCAAAAGAAGCAGGGGTAGATGAATTTGTTGCTGAGTGTAAACCAGAAGATAAAATTGCGGTTATTAAAGCAGAGCAAGATAAAGGGAAACTTGTAGCGATGACAGGTGATGGAACAAATGATGCTCCGGCACTAGCGCAGGCCGATGTTGGATTAGCGATGAATAGTGGGACGACAGCTGCGAAAGAAGCAGCGAATATGATTGATTTAGATTCGAACCCGACAAAAATTATTGAGGTTGTAGGAATTGGTAAGCAATTATTAATGACGCGTGGTGCGTTAACGACGTTTAGTATTGCGAACGATATTGCAAAATATTTCGCCATCATTCCAGCGATGTTTACACTTGCGATTCCGCAAATGGAAGCATTAAACATTATGAAATTAACATCACCACTGTCAGCGATTTTATCAGCATTAATATTTAACGCTGTTATTATTCCATTACTCATTCCATTAGCGATGAAAGGTATCGCATATAAACCGATGAGTTCGAATGCACTACTGGGCCGAAACCTACTTATTTATGGGCTTGGCGGGGTTATTGTACCGTTCATTGGAATTAAAGTAATCGATATAATTGTCGGCTTGTTTATATAAGGGAGAGGGGAAAAAGATGGAGAAGAAACAAAGTATACTATCAACAATCATCCGTATTACTTTTACATTTTTAGTGTTGTGCGGCCTTGTATACCCGCTTATTGTTACCGGTATTGCACAAGCAGTAATGAAGGATAATGCGGATGGAAGTCTAATATATAATGATAAAAATGAAGTAATTGGTTCTAAATTAATTGGTCAAAATTTCACAGATCCACGTTATTTTCAGGGGCGTGTTTCTAGTATTGAATATAAAGCAGAAGGATCTGGGTCTAATAACTATGCGCCCTCTGATCCAGATTTAGCGAAACGAGTAGAGAAAAGTATTGAGGAGTGGAAAAAACAAAACGGGGCTGTTCCAGTTACAGAAGTGCCGCTCGATTTAGTGACAAATTCAGGTTCAGGGCTAGATCCTGACATTAGTCCACAGGCAGCTTCTGTACAGGTGGAGCGTATCTCGAAATTAACGAATATCCCGAAAGAAACGCTAAATCAGTTGATTAAAGATCAAATAGAAGGTGCAGCACTTGGTTTATTTGGAGAAGATCGCGTGAACGTTTTAAAGTTAAATTTAGAATTACAGAAACTACTGAAATAGTAACAGTGCTACCTCAATCTAACGGATTGAGGTAGCGTTGTTTCGGAAGAAAGGTTGTGAGTGTTTTGTATGCGGATGACTATAAGCCCACTTTTCAAAGGCGAACACCAGAAGAGTATTTAGAATATATTCGCCAACAAAACCGCGGGAAGTTAAAGCTATATGTAGGAGCGGCTCCAGGAGTAGGGAAAAGTTATAAAATGCTCTTTGATGCAAGAGAGATGAAAAAAGACGGTACGGATATTGTAATTGGTTTAATTGAAACGCATGGAAGAAAAGAGACAGAAGAAGCAATTGCTGATTTAGAAAAAGTTCCTTTAAAAGAAATAGATTATAAAGGGAAAGTATTTTATGAACTCGACGTGGAAGGAATTATAAAACGTGCACCGCAAGTCGTTGTTGTGGATGAACTTGCGCATAGTAATATTCCTGGCTCTAAAAATAAGAAACGTTATATGGATGTACAGGAATTGCTAGATGCCGGTATATCCGTCTTATCAGCGTTTAATATTCAACATTTAGAAAGCGTACATGACATTGTAGCCCAAATTACAAATGTCAAAGTGCGAGAACGTATTCCAGATTTCATTTTACAAAAAGCAAATGAAATTCAGCTCGTTGATGCAACGCCGGAAGTATTAAGGAAGAGATTAATAGATGGGAAGATATATAAAGAAGAAAAAATAGAGCAAAGCTTACAAAATTTCTTTACGCTCAATAATTTAGGGGCACTCAGAGAATTATCGCTTCGTGAAGTGGCAGATGATATGGACGAGAAAATTAGCCAAACCGTTATAGAACCGATTGGCGTGAAAGAAAAAATTCTCGTTTGTGTACAATACAGTTCAACAGCGGAAAAATTAATAAGACGGGGATGGCGCATGGCTGATCGGCTAAACGCTGAATTGTATGTATTAAATGTTGAAAGGGAAAATATAGATTCTCTTTCAGCGGGGAAAAAGCAAACAATTGAAGAGTGGAAGTCGCTAACGAATCAATTTGATGCAAGTTTTGTATTAGAAGAAGCAAACGGTAGAAAGCCGGCGGATGTTATTATTGAAGTCGCGAAAAAACTACAAGTAACGCAAATTTTACTCGGACAATCAGCAAGAACAAGGTGGGAAGAAATTCGAAAAGGTTCAATTGTAAATGAAATTATGAGGCAAACGAAGTATATTGATATTCATATCGTTGCGGATCAAAGAGCTTAAAATAGAGACTGTCTGCAGGTCTCTATTTTGCTTTTTGTGGGGTAGAGAAGCGTAATACTTTCATCGCATATAAGATTATGAGTAGAAACATAATTGCACCTAGGAAGAAAATCCAAAAGTAACTTTGATTAAATAAAAGCAATCCACCTACAAGTGGCCCTGTACCCATGCCGAGATAGCGAATAAAGTTGTATATACCGATAGCAGTTGCACGTTCTTGTACGAATTCTTCTGTTAATAAAGTAGTGTGAGTTGGCATAGAAAGCCCCATACTAAAACCGTACAAAGATGTAACGATAATGACGAATGGGATATTGATGTTATATGTGAAAGAGAATAAAGTGACACATATAATATTGAAGAAACTAGTAATGAATAAAGCTTGCTTTGTTGTGAGATGCTTTTGCAAAAGCTTGAAGCAATAACTTCCTAACATAATAGAAAGGGACATCGGTACAAACATAAGACCAATTTCACTTGCAGTTAAGTGAAATAAATTTGTTAAAATGTTCGGTAAAAAAACGAGGAAACAAAAGTAAATACAAAATTGAATAAAGCCAATAAGAGTAATGGAAAATCCAGTTTTGTTTTTTAAGATAAACCAGTAATTTTTTTTTGAGTGCGGTTGCCTAATTACAGTTGGTTTTGTTTCTGGAAGTAGTGAAATGTTTATAATTAATAAAAGAATGCCAAGTATAGATAAAAAGAGAAATACGGATACGTGACCATTTATACTGCCGAGATAACCACCAATGAGAGGGCCAATCGCTGGTGCGAGAGCAAGTAACATTTGATAAAGGCTCATTGCTTCTCCTCGTTCTTTTCCTTCAAATAAATCGCCAATAATCGTTGCTGCGACTACAGGTATAGCTGCTATTCCTATAGCTTGAACAGCTCTAAAAAATAGAAATAAATAAACGTTCGCTGAAAAAGTACATCCGATTGAACCGATTGTGCTAATGATTAAACTAGGAATAAGGACAGATTTTCTTCCTTTTGAATCAATTAAAGGTCCATATATGAGCTGCATAATCGCAAGAACAAATGTGAAAAGGGAAACTGTTAAATTTACAAGATAAAGAGAAGTGTGAAAAGAACCTTGAATCATGGGCAAGATAGGTGTGTAAATATTTTGAGCAAAGGAACCGAGTAAGGCACTAATACAGACAACATATAAAATGAAATTTAGTTTGGATTTTTTCATTATGTTAACCTCCTTGTTATTTAGTTTCCTTGGAAACTAAATTTATTTTAACATGATTTTATCACTTGTAAATATGAAAAAAAGATTTTAAAATGGTATATAGTTAAATTGTTTCTTTGGAAACTTAGGGGGCGAACGGATTGGAACGTACAATGAAACAAATGGAAATACTTTCGGACATTCTTACACTTTTGCATAAAAAAGAAGAACATTTGAAAGGGCAAAATGAGAAGTTTCTTCGTGAGACGGGTATAAGTGGTATGTCTTTATCTGAATTACATGTTATCGAGTGTATCGGAAAAAATGCTCTGATGAATGTAACTGCTATTACAACAGAAATGGGAATGACAAAGGGGGCGATCTCTAAAATTTGTACAAAGTTGTTTCAAAAGCAATTCGTTGAGAAGATGCAAATATTAGATAATCAAAAAGAAATTTTTTTTCGCTTAACGGAAAGTGGAAATGAAATATATAAAGCTCATGAAAAATTGCATAAACAAGCTGAAGAAAAGTGGCTGTTATTGTTAGATAGATATACGAAAGAGGAGCAAGATTTTATTCAAAGGTTTATAAAGGATGTCTCCGAACATTTGGAAATATAATTGGAAGAAAAAACTCCTTCATTTCAAGCCTTTTGAATATAATTTCTAAAAGAACTCATATATAATAGAAACAGATACTTAACATGGTGAATAATTAAAGAGTCAATATATAAAGAGGAGAGAATAACATGCTTGAAAATACGGGATTAGTATTAGAAGGCGGCGGTATGCGTGGTGTATATACGGGCGGGATATTAGAATATTTTATGGAACAAGATTTATATTTTCCATATGTAATCGGTGTATCAGCTGGTGCTTGTCATGCAGCGTCGTATCTTTCCAGACAAAGAAATAGAAATAAAACAGTAAATATTGATTATGCATCACATCCGCAATATTTATCGTATAAAAACTTATGGAGAAAACGCCAGTTATTCGATATGGAGTTCATTTTTCATGAAATTCCAGAAAAGCATGTGCCGTTTGATTTTGAAACATACTTTAATAGTCCAGAGCGTTTCCTTGTAGGAACAACAGATTGTGAAACAGGACAGTCTGTTTATTTTGAAAAAGAAGGAACAAATGATGATGCACTAAATTTATTACAAGCATCTAGTTCATTACCTTTCATTGCACCTGTAGTAAATTACCGTGGTAAGCAGTTATTAGATGGAGGAATTTCTGATCCGATTCCAGTTCGTAAAGCGCAAGAAGATGGATTTAAAAAATCAGTCGTTATTTTAACGAGAAATCATGGTTATGCTAAGAAAAAATCAAAGTTTGGATGGATTGCAGGAAAAGCTTATAAAAAATATCCGAACCTTGTTAACACGATGTTGAATCGTTATGAAGTGTATAATGAAACACTTCACTACATTGAAAAAGAAGAGCAAGCTGGGAACTTATTTGTTATCCGTCCAGAAGTACAACTTCAAGTAGATCGTATGGAAAAAGATACGGCAAAACTACAAAATTTATATGAGCAAGGCTATGAAGATGCAAAAAGACAGTTTGCAGATTTACAGTCGTTTTTACAAAAATAAGTATGAGGCTGCGGAGAAGAATTTCTCAGCAGCCTTTTTTATTATTGGTTTGAATGTCGAATGCCGGTTATACACGTTCAGTGATATGGTATAATATGGATAAAAGTGTGTGAAGAGGTGATACATATGGAAAATGTATATAAAGGGCTTCGACATACTGGATTTACTATGATGTTTATTTTGGGTGGCGTATTTTTACTGCGCTGGTTCATTCATGATGAAATACTATTAGATCAGCTTATTGGTTTTAGTGTAGGGATGACAATGGTTATTTCATCAGTTTTCATTCAAAAGTATAGTAAAGAAATACAGGTAAATGAAAACTATTAATAATTTTTAACTTCTTTTATCTTTAGGAATAGTGGAGGCTTTCTTATGATTTTCTTATTTGCAGTATATTTTGTGATCATTATGACATTAGTAATTACGTTTCTTCTTTCAAAAAAATCATATAAGAAGCCTGTTATTAAATATATACCAACGTTAATATTGTTTATTTTGGCGGTCATTTCTTCTGTTATGTTTGTATTGAATAACGGAATGGGAGAGCTGATGATAGCGGTCTCTTTAGGGATTGCAGCGATAGTGAACGGTCTTTTACAAAGTAGTTCGTGTGATTGTTGCAAAAGGAAAATAGAGCATCGAATTTCGATGCTCTATTTTTTATGTATAAAAAAATCCCTCTTTATGAGGGATTTTAATGTGGTAAGAAGACTAATTGATAGGCGAACAAGATTCCGAATAAATACACAAGCGGGTGAACAGCACGGAATTGTCCTTTTGCCATTTTCATAAGTGGGTATGAAATAAATCCAAGTGCGATACCCGTTGAGATACTTGATGTAAGTGGCATGCTTAAGATTACTAAGAATGCTGGGAATGCTTCATCAAATGCGTCCCAATCGATGTGGCGAACTGAACCCATCATAAGACTACCAACGATAATTAATGATGGTGCGGTAATAGCTGATACACCAGAAACGGCACTTACTAATGGTCCGAAGAATGCTGCTAGTGCGAATAGAACAGCTACTGTAACAGTTGTTAAACCAGTACGACCACCAGCTGCAACACCAGCAGATGATTCGATGTAAGCTGTTGATGGTGTTGTTCCGAACATAGAACCAATTGTTGCTGAGAATGAGTCAGATAGAAGAGCTCGTCCAGCTTTTGGAAGCTTTCCATCTTTCATAAATCCACCTTGCTGAGCTACGCCAAGTAATGTACCTGTTGTATCGAATAATGTAACAAGGAAGAATGAAAATACAACGCCGTATAATCCGTAGTTAATTACATCAGATACAGCAGTAATTGGATTTGAAACGATGATTCCTTCTGGTAATCCAGGCATTGATGTAACGCCGTTTGAGAATGTTAATTGTCCTGTGAAGTAAGCAATAATACCAGTTAATAGCATGCCGATAAATAGTGCGCCATTTACATTTAAAGACATAAGAACAATTGTAATTCCAAGTCCAGCTAATGCTAGTAGTACTGGAGCAGAGTGAAGATCACCAAGTCCAACTAAGTTTGCATCATTTTTTGTAACGATACCTGTTAAACGTAAACCGATAAAGGCAATAAAAAGACCGATACCAGCAGTCAGTGCATGTTTTAAGTTTTCAGGAATTACTTCCATTAATTTTGTACGGAAAGATGTAAATGATAACAAAATTAAAATCATACCTGCTACGAATACAGCAGAGAATGCAATTGCGAAAGTCATGCCTTCATGAGCTTTTACAACAGAGTAAGAGAAGTAAGCATTTAATCCCATACCTGGTGCAATTGCAATTGGTAAGTTTGTAAAGATCGCCATAAATAATGTTCCGACAACAGCAGCAATAATTGTTGCTGTAAATGCTTGTTCAAATGGAACTCCCGCATCCCCAAGGATGACAGGGTTTACGACAATGATATATGCCATTGTTAAGAAGGTAATAATACCTGCCATAATTTCAGTTTTAATAGAAGTTTTATGTTTTGAAAGGTTAAACATATAAACATCCTTTCTGTTTACGAATAATTTTCACAACAGTTATATATAATATTCGTTTTTTAACTATTTTGCAATAGTTTTGCATAAAAAGTTTATAACAATTCATATTTTGTGTCTTAAATTCGAATATTAATCGTAAACCGATGTGTGAATTTCAGTTTTTATTGTGCGCATTATAAGGAAAAGGAGTTGAAAGAAGCTATGCCACAGCAAAAAAACTTTGTAACAATGCCTGCGCAACATCAAAATAAACAACCTGGTATTGAATCATTAATGAATCCACTTCCGCAGTTTGAAGATCCAAATTATAAAGGAAGTGAAAAGTTAAAAGGAAAAAATATATTAATTACAGGAGGAGACAGTGGGATTGGAAGAGCTGTTTCCATCGCTTTTGCAAAAGAGGGGGCAAATATCGCGATTGCGTATTTAAATGAGGAAGAAGATGCCAATGAGACGAAGCAACGTGTAGAACAAGAAGGTGTAAAGTGTGTGCTGTTACCAGGTGATCTCAGTAATGAACAACATTGTAAAGATATTGTAGAAGAGACTGTTCGGCAGCTAGGCAGTTTACATGTTTTAGTAAATAATGTTGCGCAGCAATATCCGCAGCAAGGATTAGAGTATATTACAGCAGAACAGCTAGAGAAGACGTTTCGTATTAATATTTTTTCTTATTTTCACGTTACGAAAGCAGCACTTTCTCATTTAAAGCAAGGGGATGTCATTATAAATACGGCATCTATCGTTGCATATGAAGGAAATGAAACGTTAATTGATTATTCTGCAACGAAAGGAGCAATCGTAGCTTTTACAAGATCACTTTCTCAATCATTAGTGCAAAAAGGGATTCGTGTAAATGGTGTTGCGCCTGGACCAATTTGGACACCACTTATCCCATCGAGTTTTGATGAGAAGAAAGTTTCTCAGTTCGGGAGCAATGTTCCGATGCAAAGACCTGGTCAACCATATGAATTAGCGCCAGCATACGTATACTTAGCGTCTGGGGATTCATCCTATGTTACCGGGCAAATGATACATGTAAATGGAGGCGTTATTGTAAATGGATAGTTTTCATTGATAAGAGCAAAGTAAAGTTAATTCCACTTATTATAGTGAGCGCTAGGGGAGGGATATAGATGAAAAAATTATGTTTCGTCATACTATTATTTTTCATCCTACCGGTTAGTGCTTTTGCTGATACAGATCATTTAATATTAGTGAATCTTACGACAAACCAATTATCTTTTTTTGAAAATGGAAATTATACAAAAACATTCCCCGTAACAACTGGAAGAGACCGCACACCCACGCCTGAAGGTAATTTTTGTATTATAACTAAATTTAAAAATAAAGAATACCATCGAAAAAAAATAGCTGGGGGTGCACAAAATAATCCTCTTGGTACGAGATGGCTTGGACTAGATAAGAATGAATATGCAATTCATGGAACAAATCGGGAATGGACGATTGGAAGCCGAGAATCGAATGGCTGTATTCGCATGCATGACAGGGATATACAGTGGTTATATGACCGAGTCCAATTACAAACAAAAGTAATCATTTCTCGTTTTCATACGAGTCCTGAATATGAAGCGAATAAGCTTGGTTACCGCGTTGTAAGCTGGAATGGTCGTAAAATAGAAAAAGACCAAATTGGCATACTTACGTTAGTAGACCGCGCCGATATATATTGGCAAGAACCAAATGGGCAGTTAACAAAAGTGAAAACGGTATTGCCAAACGAAAGATATACAGTGTATTCAAAACGAAAAGATGGAATATATTATATAGGAAACAATTTGTATATTATGGATGAAACAGGAGAAAAAATTCGTTATGAGCAAATTCCTCCTTCGACTTTAAGTAATATATATAAACGGAAATATAATATTCCGTAATGGCTACCGTATTATAGGACGGTAGCTTATTTCTACTTCGAGTTTAACTGCAACTATTGTATTTTGCTGAATATAATACAGTACAGATAGGGGGCGGTTACATTATGAAAAGTGAGTTTGCTTTTAAAATTTTCTTAGTAACGACCTGTTTATTTATCGTGTATTTGTATGCGTTTCTCGTCTTTTCTTTTTATGTTCCATATGTTGATTTAATATTGTTCTTCGGATTTATTTGGGCATTTGTGAAAGCAAGAGAAGGAGAGAAGAGTATATATCGGCGCATTACCTTATGTGGGACAGTTGTTCTCGTTATTTTGTACTTTTTTATGATGCATGATTTTTGGAGGGGAATGTAAAAAAGCATACGGTTAATCGTATGCTTTTTTTGTTTAATATTTTGGCTTAAATGTATGACAACAAGTTTCTACACTCGTTGTTACAGAACTTTCTAGCGTCTCGTTTGTTAAAACCGAGCTTGTATATGAATCGTTTGTATTCGAACCAGTTTCTTGTGCATCTGGTTGAACAACGATTGCACTTGCTTGACAAAAGTTACCTTGTCCCCAAAATGAGCAATTGGAAACAGAGCATTTTACTTCTGGCATAAAACCCCCTCCTTATACATTAGTTTGGGATTTTACGCCCATTTCATGTGTAGAAGGAGTTTCCTTTTCTCGTTATTTTTTTGTTTGCTCAAGCCATTCTTGTAATTTGTCTTTCGGTTGTTCACCACTAATACGGCTTACTTCTTTGCCATCTTTAAAGTGAATGATTGTTGGAGTTCCTTTAATTTTATAGTCATCCCAAGGAGCATCTATTTTTTCAATATCCATAACTTTCATATCAACGTTCAAGTCTTTAGCCATTGGTACTACGACAGGAGATAGCTTTTGACAATGAACGCAAGATGTTTGATAAAAGTATACTGTTTCTTCTTTTTTCTCTTTTAAATTCTTTTGAAGATCTGAAAGAGAGATTTTATTTGTATAGTAGTCAGGGCCATTTGTTTTACTATCAGTAGCATTATCAATTTTTTGGCTAGTAGCATTTTTTTCTTCCATTTGTGTGACAGCGAAAATGGCTGCAAACAGGGCGATAATAATACCACCAAATATAAGCATTTTTTTCATTGTTTCATCTCCTTATTTGTTTTTTATTACAATAAAACTACATACAGCGATTGTAATAAAGCCGATAAGTGCTAAAAACGGGATTGTAATAAAACCAAACCAGTTTATAAATTCTCCGGTGCAGGGTACACGGCCGCAAGCTGCTCCAGCTGCTGAAAATGCTGGGACTTTTTGAATTGCATAGTGATATAAAGAAATACAAGCACCAATACTTGCAATTGGTAAAGAATAACTTGCGATGCGATAATCTTTTTTTGCTACAGCGATACCAAGCCATAAAACGAATGGATACATAAAAATACGTTGATACCAACAAAGTACACAAGGCTCAAATTTCATGATTTCGGAAAAATAAAGACTTCCTAGTGTAGCGATAAAAGAAGCTCCCCATGCGGTAAGTAAGGCATATTCTTGCTTTTTTTCTCGTCCCATATTTTATACCTCTCTTATAATAGTTACATACTAAATTATAGTATGAAGTGGTACAGAAAAGAAAGAAAAAATATGTTTATCAATAAAAGTTTTATAAGGGGAAACTTTTATTGATATAAACATTTTAAAAAAGCGCTATTCTCATAAAGAGAATAGCGCTATATTTTACATTTGAATTTGCTCTACTTCATCTATATGTGACTTTTGGGATGCATGGTCAATATATTGAAATAGGAGCTGCAATTGTTTATCAACTTCTGGCAGTTCTTTACTGTATTGATAAGCGTGTAAAAAGTGTTCAATACGCTTAGAAAATAATTGATCGTTCGTTTGAACCATAAGAACGAGTAATTTATCCCAATTACAGCAATACGTGTAATAGAGAGCTTTATCATAGTCGTTATATGTTTGCATTGTGTACCCTCCTTACTGAGGAGTTATATATAGTGTGTGACAAGTAAGGAGAAATACACTTGAAAGAATTTGTTAAGAAAAAAAGTGAATGAAAAGAAAAAACGAGGTATTTCCTCGTTTTTAAGCTTTTGGCATTGGCGTAGGTGTTGGCTTGCCATAGCCCTCTTTGTATTTATTGTCGATATAGTTGCGAATTTCCAGCGTTGATTTTCCTTTTTGTTTCATGGAAGCAGATTCAACCGCTATTTCTAGGCAATTGACACAAGTCGTTGCGTGGGAATCCCAAACAACTTCACCATTCTTTTTAATTTCACGAATAAAGCAATTTTTATTATTTTTATGTCCTACACTTTCACCGCAACCGCAGTAACATGGAATCCAATCTAATAGCTCTGCATTTTGCCCAGCGACAGTGTAGATATCTTTCATTTGTGGATCAAGCTTGTCTAGGAAGGTAGGGAGTGTGTCGACTCCTTTTGTTTTTTCTTGAATGTCAGCTTGCTGAGTATGCGATGCGTGGTCATGCTCTTCTTTTGATTCAGATGATTTTTTTTCGTTTGTACTAGTAGCTCCGCAACCAGCAAGAATTAAACTCAGTACTGCAAGTAAAGAAAATACATATTTCTTCATACGCTTGTCCCCTTTACAAATGTATTAATCAAATTGTATCAGAGATTATGGTGTATCGGTTGAAGATTTTTTCGACTGATTTTTGAAACGCCATCGTAGTGAATGAAATAGAAATAAAATTGGGATATAGGCGTATACAATATATAAACCAGCTTGAGATAGCACCGTATTTAATGTATTGATACTTTCACGGTTTGTGAAAAATAAGGATGAAATAAATATGGTTGCGATAAATAATGGTAGTGTGATTTTAAACGGTATGTGAAACGATTTTTTACTAATGCAACAAGAAGACCAAATGGTTAAACAAAGATTAGGTAAAATGATAAGATACCATAGGAAAATAATGATGTACTCAAACCTTTGGATGAAAGGAACCTTTATGATTTTTAGCATCGTTAATGTTGGCCAAATTGTATGATGTAGTTGCCCTTGGCTATAGTACATAAGGGAAACGATGGCTAGTATTACGTATAGAATCGTTGTAAAAGCAATACCACCATGTGCCCATTTATTTATCGATTTTTCTTTTTTTATAAATGGATAAAAAATAAGGATCGCTTCAAACCCGAGAAACTCTAATGCAGATGCTTTCGCTGCAGTTAAAATGTCTAAAGGTGAATGAGTTAGAATTGGGAAAATGTTACGGACATGTGCATATTTCATTGGGAAAACTAAGAAAAATAGGACGAAAATCGGTATGATAACGCCCCAAAAACATATTCCTGTTACAGAGCGAAAGCCGCCTCTAATTACGTAATAAGCCACAAGTAAAAATAATAACGTTAATTTCCACGGCTTAATTGTAGGAAAGACCCAAACTTGAATAACTTCAATATATGTACGAAGAACGGTAAGACAAAACAATAGAAGATATGCAGCAAAACATACAGAAAAAAATGTTCCAATCCATTTTCCGAAACATGTCGTATGAATATTCATTAAATCATTATCTTTTTCTAACATTTTAAGCATGCAAAATAATACGATATGAGTAGCAATGCCCGCAACAATAAGGGAAATCCAAGAATCATAACCGGCAAATTGCGCAATAATCCTTTGGTATCCTAACACACCTACTCCGATTTGTAGGGAGTGTAATAGAAGGAATGTGAAATAAGGGGAAACAGTATGTGTTTTATCTTGTTTAGCCATGATAGCACCTCACTATTCTCCGATACCAGATTGTACGATATTAATTTTCACATTAACAGCAACGTCTACGTTAGGATACATGTCCTGAATTTGTTTCATGCTCCATTTTCTTGAGTGGCTACGAATTTCTTCACGTATACCGATTGGATCAATTCCTTTTTCTTGGAATTGTTTTATTAATTCGTTTAAATCCTTCTCGAGCTTTTTTTCTACATGTTTTTTAACGTAAGTAACATTTTGGCTCTTTGATAAATCGAGCCAGTCAGGAGCATTTTTTATAAGGCCATTTAATTTCAGTCGAATGTGAACTTTCGGAATGTCACCGGCGTCTGAAAGGGAACATTCACTTTTTCCAGATAAGTTTTGGGTTGCGATTAATCCTTTATGTTTACCTTGACGTATCGGAACTTCGTAACGCCCATTTTTCGTTGGATTAATGAGTAATTTAAATAAAAAAGACCTTTTCTTATCTGTATACATAGCCACTTTATCCTTTTTTAAAAAAGCTAGCCCTTCAATGGAAGCAGACTGGTCTTCTGATACTTGAATGTAAGGAAGGAATGGATCGTATCCAGATGAATAGAAGTTATATAAAAAAATATTTAAAGCTGTCCGTGGGATTGTCTCGTTTTTTATATTTTGTTCCAGTAATTCAGATAGATATAGCGACCCATTTGTTTTGATATGTTTAAGTAATTTTTCTGCTGAACCATCTACAAGCGCTAGTTGTACATCTCGGCCAATGTTAGAATCACGTTGTAAGTTGTTAATAACATCTCCAATTCCATGTTCACCAAATGCTTTTCCAAATAGGACAACACGCATTTGACCTACAGCGATTGTATGGGGGGATTTCCCGTTTAGTCGTGAAGATATTGTTTCAATGGTACCAGCAGTAGTGGATTGAGTTTCTGGATTAGATTGTACGCCTTTCGTGTAATCAGGATATAAAATTGTCCCACGAAATTTTTTGTTTTTTGTTATATCAAAACCACCTACATGAATCATTCGTTGTGTGTCTACTATATTCGTTTCTGTACAACCAGATTGAAAAATTAAAACGATAATAGCAAAGCATAATAAAATATTTTTCATTTTTCCTCACCGTCGCGTTTTTCTTTTGCTTTGTTTGGATCATAGCGCCATTTCTTTTTTGGTCTTAGGAAAGAGGCACGCGCGGCCGTTTGGCTAAACGGCAAACGAAGGAGACCTTCTGCTGTCCCTAAACCGCGAAATGGATATAAAGGTAATAAATAAGGTGATCCAAGTGATTTTAAGCGAATTAAATGAGCTAATATGAATACGAAGCCGACAATGAGACCTAGACCGCCAAACGCTCCAGCTAAAATGATGAGAGGAAATCGCAATATCCGGATGGTTGAAGACATTTTGACTGTCGGTGTTGTAAAGGAAGCTAGCGCAGACAATGCAACCGCAATTAATAAAATAGTACTCGTTAAAGCAGCCTCCACAGATGCCTGGCCAATAACAATCCCACCAACAATGCCAATCGTTTGGCCGACTTTAGTCGGTAAGCGAGCTCCAGCCTCGCGCAGTAATTCAATTGTAATTTCTAAAAAAAGTGCTTCTAAAACAGGTGGAAAGGGTACGTTAGCTCTAGAATAAATAATAGGACCGAGTAAATCCGCAGGAATCATTTGATAGTGATACGTTAAGACAGCTGTATAAATAGCTGATGAAAATAAAGAGAATGCTGCTCCGAAAAAACGAACTAATCTAAGAAAGGAACCTGCTATCCAGGGTAAATAATAATCTTCTGGAGAGACGAAGAAATCGAGTAATGTTGCTGGTCCAGCTAATGCATACGGTGAACCATCTGTTAAAATGACGACTCCTCCATTCAACAATGCAAAAACGGAGCGGTCTAAACGCTCTGTAGGCAGTAAAACAGGGAAGGGGGAGTTACTATTATCACTAATGAACTGTTCAATCATAGTCGCATCAAAAGGGTAATCAAAATCAATATCTTGTAGACGTTGCATGGCAGTGTTAATATGCTGTTCATTTGTAATCCCTTCGATATAAGCAACTACAACTTTTGTTTTGGACATAGAACCAACGCTAACCTCTTTGAAAATTAATTGTTCGGTTACGATGTTTCGGCGTAATAAATGTATATTTATATCAACGTTTTCAACAAAACCGACTTTAGGGCCGATCACGCTATATTCATTTTCTGTATCATTTGCTAAACGAGTTCCTAAAACTGTGCTTTCAGCGCGTAGGAGTGCATAATCTGCTTGCTCTGGACCTTTTTTTAGTTGTAATAACACATATCCACTTAATAATTTTTCGCGAATCTCATCAATGGAAGGAGAGACGATAATATCTTCAATAGATACGGTATTGGCGACATCTTCTATGGTGTGAATCACGTCTAATTTAGTTTTTATAGGCGCTAAAATGAATCGCTTAATAATAAGTGATTCTACTGTAGATTTATAATAAAACAAACATAATGTCCCATCTTCTATGATGTGATAAGAAGAAAAGTCGCTTGATTCTTTCATAGTATGAATAAAATCTGGAATAGAACAGACTGTTTGTTTTTTCTTTTTTGATGTTACACGAAACATTTACGCACCCCCTGACATATATCATTTACTTATGTTAGTTTTTGGGAAAGACGGGAATTTATACTTGAAAATTGAAAGTTCATAAAGAAAAGGAAGAGTATTGAAAAACTCTTCCTTTTTGGCATGTTAATTTGTTTTCTTTTCCTTAATAGACTTTACTAATTTAATCATTTCAGCTCGTATATCATCTTTTTTTACATTTAATTTTTCTGCAATTTGTTTAATATCCATTCCGTCTTTTTTCATTTTTAGTACATCATCAAGAGGAGTATTACTTTTTTGAGAGATGATTGTTAATACCGTGAGCTGACGTAATCCGATATTATAATCTTTCATTTTTTGTTTTAGTCCGTCTGGTGTAGATTTTTGCATATTTGCTAATTCTTGCAGTAGTGCTTTTTTCGTTTCTTTATTCATATGATGCTTTTTCAATTTACTTGGATCTACACCGAAATGCTTTGCTGTTTTCTCCCAAGATTTATTTTGTTTATAGTAAGCTAAAACGTCTTTTATTTCTTTTTTACTCATTCTTGCAATGTGAGAAGCTTTCCAAATTTCATGTTTGTTATAGCCGAGTTTTTCGAGTGACTGCATTTCTTCTTCTGAAATTGGTTTATGATGATGGAATGCTACTTCTTTTGGTGTGGCAGCGGAAGCAGGGAAAGTAGAAATCCCGCATAATAATGCTACCATGGTCATACTTACTGCGATTTTTTTGTACATATAAATTCCTCCTAGATGGATAATGTGGAAAACTGTACACATATCATTTCCATAAAATGTGAAATACTTGTGAACAAATCAAGTTTTTTTATTCACAGTGTGAAATGACGTTTTTGGAAGTTTTCCAACATAAAACATTGATTAATAGTGAAAAACTAGGGTATAATCGAAATTGAAAATCAATATCAATAATAAACGTATACATATAGATAAAAATAAGGGAGAGAAAAATATGACTACATATACTTCCATCGCAAATGTGATTAAAGAAAGACGTTCTGTTCGTACATTTACAGATAAAGCAGTAGAAAAAGAATTATTAATTGAACTATTAAACGACGCAACATGGGCGCCAAATCATAAAAACCGTGAACCATGGAATTGTAAATTATATATTGGAGAAGGCCGTCAGAAATTAGTAGACGCAGTATTAAACTCTTTCACAGAAGAAGAAAGAGCGAAGCGCGGTAAAATTTTATCAGATCGTTTCTTAAGCACACCTGCACAAATCGTCGTATATATAAATGAAGACCCACGCCAAATTCAACGTGATGAAGATTACGCTGCAACATGTGCATTTATGCAAAACTTCCAACTGCTTGCTTGGGAACGTGGATTAGGTTCTGTTTGGAAATCAGGCGGATTAAACTACAATCCATTATTTATAGAAGGACTCGGTTTAACAAGAGGCCAACGTATCGTTGGAATTCTTCACCTTGGCTATTTCGATAAAGCACCAGAAGGAAAAGCTCGTACACCGATTACGGAGAAGATGGAGATTATTGAAGGTTAATAGATGAGACATTCTCGTTTTTATGAGGATGTCTTTTTATTATGCAATCAAAACTCATGAAAGCTTGTTCCTCATCATACACTTTCTTAAGGGAAAGTGTAAGGAGGGAAAATAATGAGAGCAAGTGACGATAAAGCACTGCAATATGCGATTGCGGAAATTACGGAAATTGCGACTGGATTTGGGCTTGATTTCTATCCGATGCGTTATGAAATATGTCCAGCTGAAATTATTTATACATTTGGTGCATATGGGATGCCGACGCGGTTTTCACATTGGAGTTTTGGAAAACAGTTTTTCAGAATGAAATTACAATATGATTTAGGTCTTAGTAAAATATACGAACTCGTTATTAACTCTGATCCATGTTATGCCTTTTTATTAGATACGAACTCGTTAATTCAAAATAAATTAATTGTAGCGCACGTTTTAGCACACTGTGATTTCTTTAAAAATAATATTCGCTTCTCTAATACGAAACGAGATATGGTAGAGAGTATGGCGGCAACGGCTGATCGCGTGAAAGCATATGAGCATAAATACGGAAAGGCAGAAGTCGAAACATTTTTGGATGCCGTACTTGCTATTCAAGAACATATTGATCCGTCGATTATGCGCCCGAAACTGGCGTGGAGTATTGATGATTTAGAAGAAGAAGTAGAAAAGAAAAAGGCATCGCAATACGATGACCTATGGAATTTAGATGATCGTAATAAAAAGAGGGAACGGCCCAATGTACGTAAAAAGAAGAAAATTCCGCCGCAACCAGAGAAAGACTTACTTCTCTTTATTGAAGAATATAGCCGTGAGCTAGAAGATTGGCAGCGAGACATATTAACGATGATGCGTGAAGAAATGTTATATTTCTGGCCGCAGCTTGAAACGAAAATTATGAATGAAGGCTGGGCATCATACTGGCATCAACGTATACTGCGTGAAATGGACTTAACATCTGATGAAGCAATTGAATTTGCGAAATTAAATGCAGGTGTCGTACAGCCATCAAAAACAAGTATTAACCCATACTACCTTGGTATTAAAATGTTTGAAGATATTGAAGAACGCTACAACAACCCGACAGAAGAAATGAAACGACGCGGTGTAAAACCGGGATCTGGTCGTGACAAAATCTTTGAAGTACGCGAAATTGAATGGGATGTATCATTCTTAAGAAACTACTTAAACAAAGATCTCGTAATGAGAGAAGATATGTACTTATTCCAGCGCCAAGGAAAAGAATATAAAGTAATAGATAAAGAATGGGAACATGTACGTGATCAGCTCGTAAATATGCGTACAAATGGCGGCTTCCCGTACTTAGTAGTAGAAGACGGAGACTACTTAAAGAACGGGGAATTATACATTAAACATAGTTACGAAGGAATTGAGCTCGATTTAAAATACTTAGAAAAAGTATTGCCATACATTCATCAATTATGGGGAAGAACAGTGCATATGGAGTCCATTGTGGAGAGTAAGGGCGTTGTATTTTCTTATGATGGGAAGATGGTGCATCGGAAGTATGTGTGATGAAAAGAACGGACATAGAAATGCTATGTCTGTTCTTTTTATTTGTTTCAAATTTGTGAAAGAAAGCCATATATATTGAAAATGATTTTTGTATATTTTATTATATACCCATACAGGTATGGGTTTTATGTTTTTGATACATTGAGAAAATAAACAAGATGGAGGTTTGAAATATGTCTAGAAAAATTATAGTAGTAGGTGGAGTTGCGGGCGGGGCGTCAGTCGCTGCAAGGCTTCGTCGCTTAAGTGAAGAAGATGAAATTATTATGGTGGAGCGCGGTGAATATATTTCATTTGCAAATTGTGGATTACCATACTACATTGGCGGTGTTATTACAGAAAGACAAAAGTTATTAGTACAAACTGTTGAAAGGATGTCAAAGCGTTTTAATTTAGATATACGTGTATTGAGTGAAGTGGTAAAGGTTAATAAAGAAGAGAAAACAATTACTATAAAGAATGTAACTACAAATGAAACATATAACGAGGAATATGATATTTTAATTCTTTCACCAGGGGCAAAACCAATTGTTCCACCTATTCCAGGTATTGAAGAAGCGAAAGCAATATTTACGTTACGAAATGTACCTGATACAGATCGTATTAAAGCTTATATTGATGAGAAGAAACCACGTCATGCGACGGTTATTGGTGGCGGATTTATTGGAGTTGAAATGGTTGAAAACTTAAGAGAACGAGGAATTGATGTTACTCTTGTAGAGATGGCAAATCAAGTAATGCCACCAATTGATTATGAAATGGCAGCATATGTACATGAGCATTTGAAAAAGCACAATGTTGAGCTTGTTTTTGAAGATGGTGTAGATGCATTAGAAGAGAACGGGACTGTTGTACGTTTAAAAAGTGACTCAATCATAAAGACAGATATGATTATTTTAGCAATTGGTGTGCAACCAGAGAGCAGTTTAGCGAAGGATGCAGGGTTAGCACTAGGAGTTAGAGGAACGATAAAGGTAAATGAGAGTTTTCAAACATCAGACCCACATATATATGCAATTGGTGATGCAATTGAAGTAAAGGATTTTGTTACAGAAACAGAAACGATGATTCCTTTAGCGTGGCCAGCTAATCGTCAAGGTCGCATGTTAGCAGATATTATTCATGGTCATACAGATTCTTTATATAAAGGTACGATGGGAACTTCTATAGCTAAAGTTTTTGATTTAACAGTTGCTGCGACGGGAGTAAATGAGAAAATATTAAAACGATTAAATATACCCTATGAGGTAGTACATGTACAGGCGAATTCTCATGCTGGATACTATCCGAATGCTACGCCAGTGCTAATAAAATTAATTTTTAATAAAGAAAGCGGAAAAATGTATGGGGCTCAGGCTTTAGGGCGTGACGGTGTAGATAAGCGTATTGATGTTATTGCAACGGCAATGAAGGCGAATTTAACTGTAATTGATTTGCCAGATTTAGAATTATCATATGCCCCGCCGTATTCTTCTGCAAAAGACCCAGTAAACATGGTAGGGTATGCAGCAAGTAATATAGTAGATGGTTTTGTGGACACAGTACAATGGCATGAGATAGATCGTATCGTGGAAAATGGTGGATATCTTATTGATGTTCGAGAGCCTAATGAACTTAAACAAGGAATGATGAAAGGTTCTATTCATATTCCTTTAGATGAGTTACGTGATCGTTTGGATGAAGTGCCGGTAGATAAAGAAATATATATTACTTGCCAACTTGGTATGAGAGGGTATGTTGCAGCGCGCATGTTAATGGAAAAAGGATATAAGGTAAAGAATGTAGATGGTGGCTTTAAATTGTATGGGACAGTATTACCAGAACGTGTTGTATATTAATATTTTTTCATCTTCCATTTCAAAACTTGGTGGAAGATGAAAGCCTATATAGTAAGGTTTCACTTCTTGTTTTATGCACATATAAGATAAACATTAAAAATAGGGGTTTACAAAATACCCCGCAGGGTATAATATATTGTCATAAGCTATAAATAGTGACATAATGGTAATGAGGTGATTATAGAATGGAATATAATCAAGATATGAAAAATAGATTGAAACGTATTGAAGGTCAAGTTCGTGGTGTGCTTCGTATGATGGAAGAAGGAAAAGATTGCCGAGAGGTTAT
The DNA here is from genome assembly GCF_022664315.1 of Bacillus cereus group sp. BfR-BA-01309. Taxonomy (NCBI): domain Bacteria; kingdom Bacillati; phylum Bacillota; class Bacilli; order Caryophanales; family Bacillaceae; genus Bacillus; species Bacillus cereus group sp. BfR-BA-01309. The sequence continues at coordinate 192,994 of NZ_JAKUHE010000010.1, read as the reverse complement.
TACACAGTTAACGGCATCCCGTTCTGCACTTGATCGTACAATTGGACTTGTTGTGGGGACAAATTTAGAGCAATGTTTACGTGAGCAGTTTGAAAGTGGTAACGGTTCAAATGAAGAGTTAATTAAAGAAGCTGTTCAATTACTTGTAAAAAGCCGATAATCTGTCAAACATAAGTGTTGACAGATTTTCAAAAACATTTTAATATACCCCTACAGGTATTAGTATATACGTTATGGAGGAATCGACTATGAGTATAAAAGTGGATATGAGTTTAGATTGTAAAGGATTGGCTTGTCCGATGCCGATTGTGAAGACGAAGAAGGCGATGGAAGGTTTGACATCAGGGCAAGTGATTGAAGTTCAGGCAACAGATAAAGGGTCTACTGTAGATATACAAAGTTGGGCGAGTAAAGTAGGTCATCAATATATTGGGACGAAACACGAAGGCGATCTATTGATGCATTACGTTAGAAAAGCACATGAGCATGAAGTGAATGAAGTAGTGAAATATTCTCATACAATTACAAATGAGGAATTGGAAGAGCTATTATTAAGCGGTGAAGAATGTATTGTAGTAGATGTTCGTGAAGCGGCAGAATTCGCCTTTGGTCATATTCCATCGGCTATTTCAGTTCCATTAGGCGAACTAGGCAGTGCAGCATTAGATCAGACGAAGCAAATATATGTTATTTGCCGAACTGGTAACCGTAGTGATGTAGCTTGCCAAATGTTGAACGAGAAAGGGTATTTAAATGTGAAAAATGTCATTCCAGGTATGTTAGAGTGGCAAGGGAATGTGGGAAAATAAAATTTTTTAAATGAAAATATACCTATGGGGGTAATTAAATGAGCGTTAAACCGTTACATGTAAAAGATGTTGCAGAGAAAGTTTTATTCGGAGAGTTGTTTATTTTAGATGTTCGTAATGAGACGGATTATGAAGATTGGAAAATTGAAGGGAAACAAATTTCTTCTATAAATAAACCGTATTTTGATTTATTAGATGGTGTAGAGCATATTGTAAGTGAATTACCTAAAGATAAAGATGTTTTAGTAGTATGTGCAAAAGAAGGGTCTTCTATATTTGTGGCAGAGCAATTAAAAGAGGCCGGATTAGAAAATATTTATTATTTAGCTGGCGGTATGAAAGCTTGGAGTGAATATGTGAAGCCGTTAAAAGTAGGAGATGTACAGGGCGGAGGAAGTATATATCAATTTAACCGTCTTGGAAAAGGTTGCTTATCATATATGGTTATTTCAAACGGTGAGGCAGCAGTTATTGATGCGGTAAGAACTGTTGAAGCATATGAAGAGTTTGCGAAAGAGCATGGCGTTACGATTACGAATGTAATGGATACACATTTACATGCAGACCATATTTCTGGCGGACGTAAGTTAGCTGAAAGAGTAGGTGGTGCGTATTGGTTACCGCCAAAAGATGCGGAGGAAGTCGTTTTCTCATATAAACCGCTTGTTGAAGGATCTGTTATTACGGTGGGGGGTACTAAAATTGAAATTGACGCATTATACTCACCGGGGCATACGATTGGAAGTACATCATTTATTGTAGATGATTCCTATTTATTATCAGGTGATATTTTATTTGTAGATTCAATCGGACGTCCAGATCTTGCCGGAAAGGCTGAAGATTGGGTGAGTGATTTACGAGAAACTCTATATAACCGATATAAAGTATTATCTCAACAATTAATCGTGTTACCAGCTCATTATTCAAAAATAAGTGAAATGGATGAGAATGGTGTTGTGAGCGCAAAGTTAAACGATTTATTTGCGTATAATGCAGGACTAAACATTGAGGATGAGGGAGAGTTTCGTAAAGTTGTAACGGAGAATTTACCACCTCAGCCGAATGCTTATGAAGAAATTCGTCAAACGAATATGGGTAAAATCCATCCGAGTGTGGATGAAGAGCGTGAAATGGAGATTGGTCCAAATCGTTGTGCAGTTCATGAATAATGAAATAAACAAATAAAAAAATGGAGGAATAGATGATGAATGTAAAACAAGTATTAGATGCGAAAGGTTTAGCATGTCCGATGCCGATTGTAAGAACGAAGAAAGCGATGGATACTTTACAAACTGGAGAAGTGTTAGAAGTACATGTAACGGATAAAGGGTCAGTTAAGGATATTCCAGCGTGGGCAAATAAAGGTGGTCATGACATCGTAAAGCATGAAGAAGAAGCTGATGTGCTAAAGTTTTGGATTAAGAAGGCGTAGCATGTTTATAAATGTAGAGAGGTTGGTTATATGAATACAATATTAAGTACGCTTTTCATAGTACTGGCTGCAGCGTTTGTTATTTCACGTTTTTTACCGGTGAAAGGTGTTCAAAATATAAGTGGAAAAGAATTAAAGGGTATAGCAGGAAAAAAGGGAAAACAATTTATCGATGTTCGCACAGTAGGTGAATATAGAGGAAATCATATGAAAGGATTTCAAAATATACCGCTAAATGAGTTAGCGAGTAAGGCAAATCAGTTAGATAAAAATAAGGAAGTAATCGTTATTTGTCAGAGCGGGATGAGAAGTAAGCAAGCAGCAAAAGTATTAAAGAAATTAGGGTTTCAGCACGTTATCAATGTTTCAGGCGGTATGAATGGCTTGTGAGGAGGAAATTTAAAATGAAAGAAATGACAGCAACAGAATTAGAAGAAAAATTGTTACGTAAAGAAGTAGTAAATATCGTAGATGTACGTGAAGTAGAAGAAGTCGCCGAGGGGAAAATCCCAGAAGCGTGTAATATTCCACTAGGATTATTAGAATTTCGTATGCATGAGTTGGATAAAAAGAAAGAATATATTATCGTTTGTCGCTCTGGCGGAAGAAGTGGAAGAGCAGTTCAGTTTTTAGAGAGCTACGGTTTTCGAGCAATCAATATGGTAGGTGGTATGTTAGCGTGGGAAGGTAAAGTCGTATAGTACAGAGATAAATGATTTGAGCCTTTTTACAAACAAAGATATACCCCTATAGGTAATCGGAGGGAGAACAACATGGAACAACAGAAGAAAACAACAATCGTTTTATTTAGCGGAGATTATGATAAAGCGATGGCTGCTTATATTATTGCAAATGGTGCAGCGGCGTATGATCAAGAGGTGACTATTTTTCATACTTTTTGGGGCTTAAATGCTTTAAGGAAAGATGAACATGTGAAGGTAAAGAAAACTTTCATAGAAAAAGTATTTGGAAAAATGATGCCGCGTGGTGCGGATAAGATGGGATTATCAAAAATGAATTTTGCCGGTATGGGACCAAAGATGATTAAAGGTATTATGAAAAAACATAATGCGATGCCTTTACCGGATTTAATGGATTTGGCGAAAGAACAGGGAATTAAACTTGTAGCTTGTCAAATGACGGTAGATTTATTAGGGTTAAAAGAGGAAGAGATTATGGAAGGGGTAGAGTTTGCAGGAGTAGGAGCTTATTTAGCAGATGCTTCGGATGGGAATGTGAACTTATTCATTTAAATCACCTTCTTTTTAGAAGGCGGGGGATATAAGGTGAGTTTAGTCGTATTACTTTTTATAATTGGGTTTATCGGATCGTTTATATCAGGAATGGTTGGAATTGGCGGTGCGATTATTAATTATCCGATGATCCTATACATTCCGGTATTGCTAGGATTTACTGGCTATACGTCACATGAAGTGAGTGGTATTACAGCAGTGCAAGTATTCTTTGCAACTTTTGCAGGGGCATGGGCCTATCGGAAAAGTAATGATATGGATAAAACGTTAGTTATGTATATGGGAGCTAGTATATTAGTAGGAAGTTTCATCGGGAGTTTTGGTGCTAACGTATTAGAGGAACATACGGTCAATGTTGTTTATGCAGTGTTAGCAACAATTGCTGCTATTATGATGTTCGTACCGAAGCGAAATAGTGGTGATAAAGTGAAATATAATAAATGGTTAGCAAGTTTGCTAGCGTTTATTGTAGGTGGAGCATCAGGCATTATAGGTGCTGGTGGTTCTTTCTTATTAGTACCGATTATGTTAGTGATTTTAAAATTGCCGATACGTACAACAATAGCAACATCTATTGCTATTACGTTTATTTCCTCAGTAGGGATTACGACTGGAAAAGTGATAACTGGGCAAATAGTTGTAATTCCAGCTCTCATTATTGCGATTGCAAGTATCTTTGCTGCGCCGCTTGGAGCGCGAGTTGGGAAGAGGATCAATCAAAAAGCACTGCAATATATGTTATCGATTTTGATTGTAGGCACTGCTGTTAAGATGTGGATTGATATGATATCGAAATAAAAGGATGGTGCTGCTTGCAGCCCATCCTTTTATTTATGCCCAAATAACTTTCATTAAGTTTTTATATTCGTCATTTGCTAATTTATATAGCATTCTCGTATGTTCAAAGACAAGTGCTGGATTAAAGTTTGGTTCTGAGAATGCAAGCGATGCTGAAATATCAATTGCATTTTGCTTGTTTAATGTGAACTTTGCAAATCGATAAGATGTGTTTAATTCATTGATAACGTGCAAAATGTCATTTGTTGATGTTGCATCAGGTACGTGAGCAACATTGAAGCAGTATATATCCACAGTAGGATGCTCGTTTTGGAAAGCAGCGATTAGTTGAATTTTTGCGCCAGCTTCTGTTTCTAATCCTACTGAAAAATGAACAGAACCATCATTTTCATCTATATTTTCTTCCATGTATATATCATTTGATTTTAAGTAGTCTTTAAAATCTGAGATGTTATGTTTTACTGCAGCTTTCATATGTATGAGCCCCCTGATAATTGGAATAGATTGCTATTATTTATTATAATTTAAAAATATTAAAAAAGATAGTTAGAAAGTTCTGATTTTTGATATTGAAGAAATAAAAAGAAGCAGCTCTCTACCTCCATAGAGAACTGCTTCTTTTTTATTCATTGTCGTTAGACGATGTTTCTGTGTCTTCACTGCTATTTTTATTCTTATTTTTCACTTCATTGTTACTTGATTCGCGTTCACTTGAATTTTCTGACTTAGATTCTTTTGTTTTCTCTGTGCTTGTTTTCTTCGAATCAGAGTCTGTTTTTGTATATGCAGGTAATCCAAGGTGAGCACGAAGTTCGTTTGTAACTTTTGCTAATTCTTTTTTATCTGGATTGTAGTAATACGTTCGGCCGCCGCCAGCAGATTTGCTACATGTATCGTCACCTTTTTCCATATAGCAGTCTTCACCTTGAATTTGTAATTTCTCAATTTCCGAGTCCGATCCGTACTTGTAGAATGAAAGCATATCATCGAATGTTAAGTTAGTAACGAATTGTCCGTTAATATCATCAATGATGTTACCAACTTTTGTTACAGATCCAACGCTTGTTAGTTTCTTTAAAATTGCTTCAATAACGAGTTGTTGACGTTGTCCACGCATTGCATCACTATCGATGTGGCGCGTTCTAGCAAGAGCAAGAGCTTCTTCACTATTTAGCTTTTGAACACCTTTTTTCAGATGAATTGCATCAGCATTATCATTGCTATCTTGTTCAGTAAATTCAACTGGTACATCGACTTCAATCCCGCCTAAATCATCGACAATTTTCATAAATGATTTGAAGTTAAACTTTACAAAGTAATCGACAGGAACATTCATTAATTTTTCAACTGCATCAATACTTGCTTGTGGTCCACCATCTTTTCCGTTTTTAGTAGAACCGTATGCATGAGCGTGTGTAATTTTATCTTTTTTCTTTTCCACTGGGATATAAGTATATGTATCTCGTGGAATACTTAATAGTTTTACAGTTTTGCTATCTTTATTAAACGTTGCAAGTAATAGTGCATCCGTTCTTATAGCTTCACCATATTCTTTTCCTCGGACATCGCTTTCATCAACACCCATTACTAAGACAGAGACATTGTTTGTAATAGGTTTTACAGCTTTATCACGTAAATCAGATTTATCACCGCGCGCTAAATCGTGTGCGGCGTTTCGAACAGCAGAAGATGCTTTATTTACTAAAAACCAAGTATAACCGCCACCTATTATTAAAAAGAATAGAATAACGCTTATAATAATTTTTGTTTTTTTCTTACTTTTTTTTGGTTTACTGCGTGTATTTTCTTGCAAAGATGGGTTTTGCTCCATTTCCTGTACTCCTTCATTTGGATTGAAATACGACACTCATATCCACTTATTATAATGAAATTTAGCGAAAAAAGACATTACAAATCATTTACATTTCGTAAAGATTCAATTTATTTATAAAAAGTCAGATTTTCTATATTTTACTTTTTAGATGTAGACTAAGTATAAGGTTTTTTAGTAGAAATGAAAATATGTATTGTGAGAAAGTGATAGAGAAGTAAGATTTGTTGAAATATAGCCAAGAAGAAATGAGTAGGCTTACTTATTTCTTCTATATAATAAAGAAGAATTTGACGGATAAAGGAGAGAGCATAATGAATCATACATCATTCCGAGCAATCGTTGTGAACGAAACAGAAAGTAAGCAGTTTGTAAGAAACGTTGTAGAGAGAGAAGTAAGTAGTTTACCTGAGGGGGACGTATTCATACAGGTTCATTATTCTTCATTAAATTATAAAGATGCACTTTCAGCTACTGGTAATAAAGGTGTAACGAGAACATATCCTCATACGCCAGGAATTGATGCAGCAGGAGCAGTTGTGAGTAGTAAAAGTGAAACTATTAAAGTAGGCGATCAAGTCATTGTAACGGGTTATGATTTAGGTATGAATACTTCTGGTGGTTTCGGAGAATATATTCGTGTGCCAGCATCTTGGATTATCCCTTTACCAGAGGGAATGTCATTAAAGGAAAGTATGATATACGGAACAGCAGGTTTTACAGCTGCTCTATCAGTATATAAGCTTATTGGAGCAGGGATAACGCCTAGTATGGGAGATATTTTAGTAACGGGTGCCACAGGCGGCGTAGGGAGTGTAGCTGTTAGTATTTTAAGTAAGTTAGGATTTAACGTAGTAGGAGCGACAGGGAAAATGGAAGAGGAAGAGATGCTACTACGTCTAGGAGCGAAAAAAGTGATTCATCGTACGGAGTTGAATGATGAATCAGGAAGACCAATGTTACAAGGGATATACGCCGGGGTTATCGATACTGTAGGTGGACATATGCTAGAAACCGCTTTAAAAATGGTGAAGTATGGTGGTTGTGTAACGACATGTGGTAATGTGGCAGGCCAGGAATTAAAAACAACGGTATATCCGTTTATTTTGCGTGGTATAAGTCTGTTAGGGATAGATTCTGTGCAATGCCCATTGGATGTAAGAAGAGATGTGTGGACGCTCTTAGCAAGTGAATGGGAAAATGAAGAGCTAATATCGTATACAGAAGAATGTACATTAGAAGAGTTAGATGAGAAGTTTACACTTATATTGCAAGGAAAGTTAAAAGGAAGAACGGTTGTAAATATGAAATGAAAAAAGAGACGCTTACATTAGCGTCTCTTTCTTATTATAATGATTGTTTTAAATTGATTTTACCTTGTTCACCTAAAACACCATCGGCAATATTTACAGCGTGATCACCGATACGCTCTAAGTTACTTACCATATCAACAAAGATGATACTTGCATCACCTGAACAGCTACGTTCGTTCAGACGTAGTACGTGACGTTTACGAAGAACACGTTCCATTTGGTCAATTTTACGTTCTTTTGCAATAACCGTTTGTGCTAGTTCAGTATCGAAGTTTGTTAAAGCTTCAACTGCGTCTTGTAATGTTGAAATCGTTAATTCAAGCATTTCATTTAGTTCAGCTAGTGCTTCATCTGATAGTGAAACGCGATTTGAAATTTGGAAATCTACAAGTTCTACAAGGTTTTCTACATGATCACCGACACGTTCAATATCCCCAACAACACCAGCTAAAACGGAATGTTTTTCAGAGTCTGAAGGTGAAAGTGGCTTTTCTGATAGTAAAACTAAATACTCGGTAATTTTTTTATCTAAATTGTTAATAGCTCCTTCTAATTGAGTAGCCATGTTTTCATGCTTTTTGTCTTGTGTATTTAAATATTGATTCGCTTCTTTTAAGCCGTGTAATGAAAATTCAGCCATACGCACAACCTCTTTTTGAGCTTCAGTTAAAGCGATAGCTGGAGATTGCTCAATAAAGATTGGATTTAAATGTTGCGGTTTGAAGTTAATAGATGAATCTTCACCACGAATGATTTTTGTTACAATCCATGCTAATACTGCAATGAATGGGAACTGAATAATTGTATTCGTTACGTTAAATGTTCCGTGTGCAAATGCAATTGTCATTTCTGGATTTAAGTTTAATGACGTTTGGAAATACTGGATTAAACTTGTAAATGGTACTAATAAAATTGTAAAGATAATGGTACCGATAATATTAAAGATAACGTGAACTAATGCTGCACGTCTTGCGGCAATTGAAGTACCGATTGCTGCTAATACTGCTGTAATTGTTGTACCGATGTTATCACCGAACAATACAGGAAGAGAAGCTTGTAAATCGATTGCACCTTGACCGAATAGTTCTTGTAAAATACCGATTGTTGCGCTTGAGCTTTGTACAATTAAAGTGAACACTGTACCGACAATAATTCCTAAAATTGGATTGTCACTCATGCTAACCATTAACTCTTGGAATGACTCTAAAGAACGAAGAGGTTTCATACCTGCGCTCATTAATTCTAAACCGAAGAATAACATACCAAAACCGAATACAACTTGACCTACAGAATGTACTTTTTTATTTTTAAAGAAGAATAGTAAAATAGCTCCAACTGCCATAACTGGGAGAGCATATTCTCCGATTTTAATTCCGATAATAAAAGCAGTAACTGTCGTTCCGATGTTCGCACCCATAATAACACCGATTGCTTGTCTTAATGTCATAAATCCGGCACTTACAAGTCCGACTGTTAAAGCGGTTGTTCCTGAACTTGATTGGATTAATACAGTAACTAACATACCTGCTAGTACACCCATAAGTGGGTTTGTTGTAAAGCGATCTAAAATATCGCGAAGACGATCTCCAGCTGCTTGTTGCAGTCCATCGCCCATGTATTTAATCCCGAATAAGAAAATACCTAATCCACCAATGAACTGGAAGATCATATCTTGAACATTATATTCCACGCATTCCACTCCTTAAATTTCATGTACGATGTAATTATTAACTGAACCTTGAGGCACTGTAAACGGTTTGTTAGTAAAATTTACACTAACTTTACAAAGAGATAAAAAGTTTACAATTACTTAAAGAAACAGCTGTATTTTATTGGTTTTTAGCTTATATAAATCTTAATTTTGTAAAGGAATCACACTTTTTAGAATAGTATTTTTCAGTTAAATATCAAAGAAAGCGTCTGCGAGTTCATCGTATATTTTTTGATGAAAGTTAAAAAAATATGTAGGAAAATGCATGTAGTTTTATAACAGCAAAAATACGATAAAAAAAGCCACTGAAATTATCCAGCAGCTTTTTCTCTGTTTTTATTGCCATGCTTTTGCTTTCTTATACTTGTGATGTAAATGAACAGGAAAGCAATAAGTAATAGAGAGGAATAGCGATATACAGTTGCGTAGTTCGTAAAATGTGCAATGAATCCAAATATAATTGCGCCAGCACCAATTCCTAGGTCAAATGCTGAGAAGAATGTAGCTGTTGCGACTCCTCGTCGGTGCGGTGCTACTCTGTCGATCATCCATGCTTGTAGTGCAGGTTGAATCGCTCCAAAACCACTTCCGTAGCATGCCGCTGCGATAATTAAACTCGGAATGGTAGTGGTATACGACAATAAAATAATGCCTGTAAACGTAATAATAACTCCTGGAATAATAACGTATGCATGACCTTTCGCATCATATAACTTTCCAGAAAACGGGCGAGTGACAGCGATTGCAAGTGCATTAAATAAGAAGAAGAGGCTTATATCAACAATGCCGACTTCCGTAGCAAATAATGTAATAAAGCTCCCGATTCCTCCGTACATTAATGTAATACATAATATTAATAATGAAGGAAGTAAAGCTTTACGCTCAATAAATCCATCGAGAAAGGTACCAGATGTTTGTTGCGGTGGTTGTGGCGATTTTTTGATTTGAAGTAGTTTCGTTAATATTAATGAAACAATTGTACAGGAAAGTGCACATAAAAAAAGAATCGTGAAGTTATATGTTTGCATAAGCCAAAGTCCGATAAGTGGACCGAGCGCCATTGCAATTGTTCCAGAAAGACCGAAATATCCCATACCTTCACCGCGGCGAGCTTGCGGAATTAAATCTGAAACGACAGTTCCGTATGTAGTCGTTGTAATACCAAAACCAGCTCCGTGTAAAATTCGAACGGCAAGCAATAGGAAGATGGTTGAAGCGAAAAGATAACTGCCCATAGCGAGTAAACAAATAGCAGTACCGATCATTAAAATAATTTTTTTGCTGAACTTTTGCAAGGCATTTCCAGTTAGCGGTCTAACAAAAAGTGCCGCCACGGTAAACATACCGACAACAAATCCGATATTGGAACTTGTGCCGCCAATTTCTTTCACATAAACAGGTAACGTAGGAATTAACATTTGAAATCCTAAAAACATACATAAGTTTGCTAGAATTAGCGCAACAAACTCTTTCGTCCATAACGGTTCTCGTTTTACGAGTATTGCCTCTCCCATATATTCATCCCCTATATAAAATTTTCCCGCTATTTGCGGGCAGTAAAACTCCCACTTCAAAATCCGGCTGGAGCAAAGAAGTTAGGTGGGAGTGGGGCTGCCCGTAAATGCCCGATTGGTTCAACTAATAATCAGTGGGGGGATGAACACCCCCCTTACTGATTAAAGTTTCACTTTATCTCTTTTCTTTCGAGTATATGTATTGGTCAATGTAACAGTCAAGGAAGGTGCCTTGAAAACGTATAACAATTTTTGCGGTGAAAAAACCGACAAATTTGTGTAAAAGCTACACAACTATGAAAAAAAGATGTAAAGTATAGATGTATAGACTTGTAGTTGTTATGAATGATAGAAATTGATTTTTCTTTAAAGAAAGCGGATTCAAAAAGTAGTGAATGAGAAGGGGATATATACTTTTTCACTACATATATTTGAAAAGGTTTACAAAACAATGAAGAAAGAGGCGTGTACATATGAGACGATTAGGTATTTCTATTTATCCAGAACATTCAACAGTAGGGAAAGATAAGGAATATTTAACATTAGCAAGTAAATACGGATTTAATCGTGTATTCACATGCTTATTGTCTGTAGATGGAGAAAAAGAGAAAATTATAGAAGAGTTTAAAGAAACGATTTCGCATGCAAATGCATTAGGGTTCCAAGTATTAGTTGATATTAGTCCGTCTGTCTTTACACAATTAGGTATTTCATATAATGATTTATCGTTCTTCCATGAGCTAGGAGCGTACGGCATTCGTTTAGATGTCGGTTTCTCAGGATTAGAAGAATCGATTATGACTTACAATCCATACGGCTTAAAAATTGAAATTAATATGAGTAACGGTACGAAATATGTAGATAACATTATGAGCCATAGACCAAATCGTGAAAATTTAATTGGTTGCCATAATTTTTATCCGCATCGTTATTCAGGGTTATCATACGATCATTTCATTAAATGCTCGAAACAATTTAAAGATTACGGTATGAGAACGGCTGCTTTTATTTCATCATTTGATGCAACATACGGACCTTGGCCAGTAACAGAAGGATTATGTACGTTAGAGCAGCATCGTGAATTACCGATGACAACACAGGCGAAGCATTTATTTGCGACAGAATTAATTGATGATGTTATTATTGCAAACGCGTATGCGTCAGAAGAAGAATTACAAGCACTAGGTGCATTAAATAAAGAGAAACAAACATTTGATATAGGGTTATATGATACGACAACAGAACTAGAAAAAATTATTGTATTAGACGAACCTCATTTTTACCGCGGAGATGTATCTGAATATATGATTCGCTCAACACAAAGTCGTGTGAAATATAAGAAAGAAGAGTTCAAACCGCATAATACACGTGAAATTAAACGCGGTGATCTTTTAATTGATAATGAACAGTATGGTCAATATAAAGGTGAATTGCAAATTGCTTTAAAAGATATGATGAATACAGGAAAAACAAATGTAGTTGGCCGAATTGTGGAAGAAGAAATTTTCTTATTAGATTATTTACAAGCATGGGATAAATTCGGGTTTACATTAAAGAAATAGATTAAATAAAAAAGGAAAAAACTACTGACTTCAGCAGCTTTTTCCTTTTTATATATAAATTGCGAGAGGAAGAGCTATGACAAAGGTGCATCAGCGATTAGTTTCTATTTTAGAGGAGTTTTTAGAAGAGAAATCGATGTTAAATCGAGCTTTTTTAGCGAGCCGTTTACATGTATCAACGAAGACGATTCAAAAAGATATAAAATTATTAAATGATATATTGGAAGAAAACGGAGCGAAAATTGAATCGCAAAGAGGGACTGGATACGAACTAGAAATTATACAAACGAAGAAGTTTGAAGAGTTTTGCGTGAGTCTATTTCAAAAACAGACAGAAAAAATCCCAACTTCTTATGAAGAAAGGATAGCGTACATTCTGCAACGTATTTTAACGACAGAGGGATATGTGAAGCTTTCACAGTTAGCAGAGGAGATTTATGTGAGTAAATCGACTGTAAATTTAATTATGAAAGATGTTACAGATATATGTGGTCGTTATCAATTACAAATTGAAAAGAGGCCGTATTATGGTATACGTATTGTGGGAGAAGAGTTCAATATTCGTTCTTGTTTATCACAATATGGTTTACCGCGTTATGACCATACTCCGTTTCATGAGCAATTTGAGCAGAGTGATACATATGTATCGTTACCTCATATACCGCTTATCCGTTCGGTTATATTAAAGTATATCGAGGGAGGGACGATATATTTATCAGATATAGAAATTGATAATTTAGTCATTCATATTGCAATCGCATTAAAGCGTTGTGAAGATCAACATTTTATGAAAGGGCTAAATAAAGAGCAAGCTGAGCTTATCATAAAGAAAGAATATACAATTGCGAAAGAGATTTTAGGAGATTTAGAGAAAGCGTTACATCTTTCATTTCCAGAAGAAGAAGTTTTATATGTAACAATGCATTTATTAAGTACTGCTGTCACAGCAAAAGATCGTTATGAAAATGTGGAAGAACTATTAGGGAAAGATTTATATGCATTCATGCAACATATTCTTTTTAAAGTAGCGGAAGAACGGAATCTTATTTTTTATTATGATGAAGAATTATTATTTGGTTTTGGTGTTCATTTAAAAACGTTATTAAATCGTTTGAAGTATAAGTTAAATACGAGAAATCCTCTTTTGGCAGAAGTGAAAAAGAATTATCCGTATGCTTTTGAAATTGCGGTTCTCGTTGGAGATATAATTGGTGAATATACGGGAGAATCGATTCCGGAAAGTGAAATTGGTTATATTGCGATTCACTTCGGCGGAGCGATGAGCCGTTTACAGGAAGAGAATCAAAAGAAAAGATGTTTATTAGTTTGTGCGACTGGTCAAGGAAGCGCCCAGCTATTGAAATATAAAATTCTATCACAGTTCCGAGATAAATTAGAGATTGTGGGAATTACAGGTTATTATCAGTTGAAAGTTGAAGACATTTATAAAGATAAAATAGATTGTATTATTAGTACGATTCATATACCAAGTGGCTTGCCTGTTCCAGTTATAAAAGTGAACTCAATATTTGATGATAAAGAGATTAAGTCAATCGGTCAGCAGTTGTTTACGCATGTGAATACTAGTGTACAGCAGTATATAAAGGAAGATTTAATCTTTTTAAATCATAGCGCTTCTACGAAAGAAGAGGTTATCCAATTTTTATGTGAGAAAGCTGCTGAAAAAAACTATGTACCAGAACACTTTTATGATTCTGTTATGGAAAGAGAGAATACATCTCCTACAGCAGTTGGAAATTTAGTTGCGATTCCCCATCCAATGCAGTTATTAAGTGAGAAAACATTTTTGATGTTTTGTACACTTGATAAAGCGGTTGACTGGGGAGATAAGAAAGTACAAGTTATTATTTTATTTAGTGTAAAGCGTAATAATAATGAAGATTTACAAAAGCTGTATGATTTTTTATATGATGTTATGTCTAGTCAAAATACGATAGAGAAATTAGCTCAGGCTAAAGTAATTGAAGACTTTCAAGAGATATTATTATCGTTATAAGAAAAGTATGTAAAAACTTCCGTTACACAACGGAAGTTTTTTATGTTTAATTGTATGCGTTTTCATAATAAGATAACAATATAGAAAAAAGATAGCTTGGGGGAATTTAAAATGACTGATATGCAAACTCCATTTGCGTTAATTTTACATGGCGGCAACGCGAGAAGCGCGTCACTGGAAGCAATCGCTTTTGCAAGACAAGGAGATTTTGAGAATGCGAGTGAAAAGATGACACTTGCTAGTGAAGAAATTTCAGCAGCTCATCGCATTCAAACAGACTTAATTCAAGAAGAAGCAAGAGGAAATCATGCAGAAATCAGTTTACTGTTAGTGCATGCACAAGATCATTTAATGAATGCAATTACAGTGAAAGAACTTGCTGAAGAATTTATCACTCTTCATAAACGAGTAGAAGAGAAAGTGACAGTATAAGATGTACATTTTATTATGTTGTGCAGCAGGCATGTCAACGAGCATGGTTGTAAGGAAAATGCAAGAAGAGGCAAAGAAACAAGGGAAGGATTATAAAATTAAAGCAGTTGATTCAGAACTTGTGAAACTGGAGATAAAACATGCTGATGTAGTTTTAATCGGACCACAGGTGAAGTATTTGTTTCCAGCTGTACAGTTTCTTGCGAACTCATACGATATACCGGTTGCAATTATAGAGCAACGAGATTATGGCATGTGTGACGGTTTGAAAGTATTGAAACAAGCAGAACAATTAGTTTTAGCATAATTATATTTTTTAAATATAAACATTATAATGTTATAACTTTATTTCATTCTTTCGTAGTAAAGAGAAAGAGGAGGGGTATTGATGAATGGTTTTATGAGTTTTATGGAACAAAAGATTATGCCAACAACGCAAAAGATTGCAGGACAACGACATTTATTAGCAATTCGAAACGGGGTTATTTCTACATTGCCGTTAACGATTGTCGGATCATTTTTCGTTATCTTTTTAAATTTACCAATTGATGCATATATGGAGTGGATTGCACCGTTTCGCCATATTTTAGATATTCCATTCCGATTTACAGTAGGTTTAATGGCGTTATACGCAGCATTTGGGGTAGGAGCTTCACTCGCGAATTTTTATCAGCTCAATCAGTTAAGTGCAGGGTTGTTATCTGTACTCGCCTTTTTACTAGCATCAGTTGAACCAATTCAAATTACGAAAGCTGTACCAGGTGTTATTGATGCAGGTAGATACATTTCAGTAGGAACATTAAGTGCAACATCTTTATTCGGAGCAATTGTTACCGCCTTAATTGCAGTAGAAATTTATCATTTTATGATTAAGCATAATATCTCGATTAAATTACCAGATAGTGTACCACCAGCAGTTTCAAATTCGTTTGCAGCATTAATTCCAACTTTAGTCGTTATTCTTTTATTCTGGGGTATTCGTTACGGTTTAAAATTTGATGTAAATACAACAATCACATATTTAATCGCACCATTAAAATCAGTATTAGTAGGAAATAATTTATTCGGCGGTTTATTAACAGTATTCTTAATCGTGTTCTTCTGGTCATTCGGTATACATGGCCCTGCGATTTTAGGACCAATCATTCGTCCGATGTGGGATTCAGCAATTCTTGAAAATATGGAAGTATTCACAGCTACAGGAAATGCACATCAATTACCAAACTTATTTACAGAGCAATTTATTCAATGGTTCGTATGGATTGGTGGATCAGGCTCAACGTTAGCTTTAGTTATTATGTTTATGTTCTCTAAATCTAAGTTCCTAAAAGAGTTAGGTAGATTATCATTCGTGCCAGGCTTATTCAATATTAATGAACCGATTATTTTCGGGGCACCAATTGTAATGAATCCAATTTTAATTATTCCATTCGTTATTACACCGTTAGTGACAACGACAGTATCATATTTCGCAGTTGTTTCAGGTATGATTCCGATGATGATGGCGAAATTGCCATTTACGATGTTAGCACCAATTGCAGCGATTATTAGTACGGACTGGACAATTATGGCTGGTGTACTTGTACTTGTTAACTTTGTTATCTCATTCGTTATTTACTATCCATTCTTCAAAATGTATGAGAAACAACAAGTAGCAGGAGAGGAGAAAGAAAAATGCTCGGAGCAATTATCATCTTAATTACATTCGTAGCGGGGCAGTGTATTGCACATTATTCAAAATGGGTACAAAGTAAATCTTTATTAGTGTTACTACTCGTATCAATTTTATTTATCGGTAGTTCAATGGGTGCCTATGTAATGTTAGGGTTACAATCACCGTACATAATTATTGTACCAACGATTTTATGTGCAACATGTTTATCTGCAAAATATAGATTTACGAGCATGGCATTAATACAACGTGTGAAGGAGATGCAAAAGCATGGAGCGTAAGTTAGGAATTTCACTTTATCCAGAGCATTCAACGAAAGAAAAAGATATGGCATATATTTCGGCAGCGGCACGCCACGGTTTTTCAAGAATATTCACATGTCTATTATCTGTGAATCAACCGAAAGAAGAGATTGTAGTTGAATTTAAAGAAATTATTAATCATGCAAAAGATCATAATATGGAAGTTATTTTAGATGTAGCTCCGGCGGTATTCGATCAACTTGGTATTAGCTATAGCGATCTATCATTCTTTGCAGAGTTAGGTGCAGATGGTATTCGTTTAGATTTAGGTTTTGACGGATTAACAGAAGCAAAAATGACGAATAATCCGTATGGCTTAAAAATTGAACTAAACGTAAGTAATGATATTGCATACTTAGAAAATATTCTTTCGCACCAGGCGAATAAGCCAGCTTTAATTGGTTGTCATAACTTTTATCCGCAAAAGTTCACTGGTCTTCCGTATGATTACTTCATTCGCTGCAGCGAACGCTTTAAAAAACACGGTATTCGTACGGCAGCATTTATTACGTCACATGCAGCTGACATTGGCCCATGGGATATTAACGACGGATTATGTACGTTAGAACAACACCGTAACTTACCGATTGAAGTACAAGCGAAACACTTATGGGCAACAGGGCTTATTGATGATGTGATTATCGGAAATGCTTATGCGAGTGAAGAAGAGCTAGAGAGACTAGGAAACTTAAATCGTTACATGCTACAGCTAAAGGTGCACTTTGTAGACGAAGCGACTGAAGTAGAGAAGAAAGCCACGCTGCAAGAATTACACGTAAGACGCGGCGACATAACAGAATACATGGTACGTTCTACAGAAGTGCGTAAAAAGTACAAAGACTATGACTTCCCAGTGCGCGAGAGTGTATTACAGGAAAGAGGGCAAGTTGTAATTGGTAACAACTCATTCGGAAAGTATAAAGGTGAACTGCAAATTATTCTAAAAGAAATGCCGATAGATGAACGGAAAAATATTGTCGGTACAATTGCAGAAGAGGAGTTATTCTTACTAGATTATGTAGGAGCTTGGACGCAGTTTACTTGTGTGGAATAGGGAAGGACAGGAGAGGATGCTATGGCATCCTCTTTTTTCTGTTGAAATAGTAATTTATCATATATAGAATGCAAAGAGATAGATTTAATTTGGGCGGGAGAGAAGGAGATTGTCATCGCTCTTCGTTTTTTACATAAGTTTGTTGATCGTGAAGAAGTTTTAAAGACATTTGATAAAGTGTATAAAAAACGAGGGAATTTGTTTATGTCGGAGAGGAAGTGGCTTCGAGACAACATTGTTTATTTTCAAGAGAAAGAATGTAAGAATCATAAAAAAAGAGTCAGTCTCAACAATGAGACTGACTCTTTTTAGTACGAACTAGTTTAATACTTTCACTGTAACTGTTTTACGTCCCCAGTTACTTGATGTACCTTTATCAGGCATTAAAACGTCGATTTTATTTCCTTTAATAGCTCCACCAGTATCACCAGCGATTGCTACTCCGTAACCTTCAACCCATACTTTTGAACCTAATGGAATGACACTTGGATCAACTGCAATTAGTTTCATGTTTGGATTAGCTGTTAAGTTATGACCCATAGCTGATTTTACTTGGTCGCCTGCTTTATAACCATTTTCAAGTGGATCTGCTGTGTAAGCTGTTGCTACAACTTGTAACTCACGAGAAGATGATGGTGCACTTGTTTCAGTTTCTTTTGCAACAGGTTGTTGTGTAGCTGGTTTTTGAGCTTTAGCCGCTTCACGAGCTTCGGCTGCTTCTTGAGCTTTAGCTGCTTCACGAGCTTCACGAGCTTCAGCTGCTTCTTGAGCCTTAGCTGCTTCACGAGCTTTAGCTGCCTCTTGAGCTTTAGCCGCTGCTTGAGCTTCAGCTGCTGCTTGAGCTTTAGCTGCTTCACGAGCTTTAGCTGCTTCTTGAGCCTTAGCTTCTGCTTGGGCTTCCGCTGCTGCCTGAGCTTTAGCTTCTGCTTGAACCTTAGCTGCTTCACGAGCTATAGCTGCCTCTTGAGCTTTAGCCGCTGCTTGAGCTTCAGCTGCTTCACGAGCTTTAGTTGCTTCCTCCGCCTTAGCTTTTGCTTGCGTTTCAGCTACTTCACGAGCTTTAGTTGCTTCCACTGCTTTAGTTGTTTTTTCTACTTTAACTGCTGGTTGAACTTTAACTGGAGCTTTACCTGTTAAGTAAGGAACATGAACATAAGCTGTTTTTCCGTTATATTCAAATTGAATCCAGTCATTTTGTACTTGGTGTGTTGTTTCGATTACATCATCTTGTTTCAACTTACCAAGAATTTCTGAGTCAGTGTTTGCACCAGCACGTACGTTTAATACGTTTGCTGTTACGTAGTAAGTGTCTTTTGTATAGTCAGCGCTAATGAAAGCTTCTTTACCGCTGTTCAATTTCACTTTTGACCATCCGTTTTCTGTATGTAAAACGTTAACTTTGTATCCATCTAATAATTTTCCGACAACTTGTGATTCAGTAGTTGGGTTTTCTCGTACATTTAGTACGTCAGTTGTTACAATCGTTTCTGCTTTAGCAGATGTTGTGAAAATCCCAAGACCAAAAACCGCTGCTGTTGCTATACCCATAAATTTTTTCATAATAGCCTCCATTGCATTTGTTTTCGTTGACCTCATTATAGCAACCATTATTTTCTTATTTGCGGAAAACACAAAACTACAAAGCATTCGTAACGGGTCATTAATATTCTGTAATAATTACAGTAATATCCTAAAAGCGCTTTCTTATAGTTAATAGGGGAGGTTAGAGCATATGATACATAAAAAGAGGAGTATTTCAATTTCTAATAGGTTAATAATGTTTCTGTAACGTTACGAAAACGTTTCTTAATCGTTACAAAAATGGCGTATTTTGCTGTTGGAATAGAAAAGTAGTTATGTAAAAATAACTATTTTGGTTGTAGAGAAATATAAATGAGGTGAAAATCGATAAAATATCGCTATAATTGTTACAAAATAAGTCGAGGTATGGAAAAAATTACGCCTTGATTTTAGTCTTTCACATATTATTTTTGCAATAATAGGATTCTATAATAGCTTTAGTACTTTAAAATAGTTAAAGGGATGTATAACGTGAAACATATATAATAGAAGAAACACGATTTAATAGATAAAGTGAAACTTTAATCAGTGGGGGGTTCTTCACCCCCCACCTAATTTCTTTGCTTTCGCTGAATTTTGAGGTAGGGGTCTTATTGCCCAATAAAGCGGGATAAATAAAAAACGTAGGAGTGTAAATTCCTACGTTTTTGTTTATTCATATCGTAAACATTCAATTGGATCAAGTTTTGCAGCTTTGTTAGCTGGTAGTAGACCGAATATAATACCGATTAACATGGAGATACCTACTGCAAGAAGTCCAAGTTCTTTTGAGACAACGAGTGGCCATCCGGCAAAGATGGAGACGATCCAAGCGAAGAAGATACCGAGCATGAATCCGACGAAACCACCAAGTCCTGTTAAAATACAAGATTCAATTAAGAATTGTGTTAATACTTTACCGCGTGTTGCACCAAGTGCTTTACGAATACCAATCTCACGTGTACGTTCTGTTACAGATACAAGCATAATGTTCATTACGCCGATACCACCAACAAGTAAGGAGATAGCAGCAATACCACCGAATACCATTTTCATCATACCGATTGATTCGTCTAATTGCTTCGTAAATTCACCTAAATCTTGTGCTTCGAATTTGTGCTCAAATTTAGGAGCTTTCATTTCGTTTAAAACAGAAACGGCTTGTTTTTCTACACTTTTACGTTCAGTCGGAGAGGTCATTGTTAATCTTACAGAGTCATACTCATTTACTCCTGAAATGACAGGCGCGTTTTCAAGTGACGTATAACCTTCAGGCATAGGCATTCCGAAATCGTTTTTCGTTTCGTATACACCGACTATTTTATACGGCTTTCCTTTTATATCTGTGTATTGATTTGATTCCCAACCACTAAATAATTTGTTGAAAGCTTCTTCATTTAATATAACAGCAGGGATTGCTTGGTTTAATTCGCTGTCGTTTAATTCACGACCGTGAACTAATTTTATCTTTGAATCTGTCATAAAGGCGCCTGTTCCACCTTTTAAATCAAGATTTACATCTTTTGAACCAGCAGATGCTTTTACTTTCATACTTACATCTGGATACACATCTTTAACGCCTGGTACGGTTTGAAGACGGTTTAGCATATCAGGTGTGATTTTTGCACTATCTGTTCCGTAATCAGGATTGTTGTAGTAAATGGTTATTTCATTATCTTTTCCTTGGCCTAATTCTTCTTTAAACTTTGCATTTGTACCATCACCCATTGAAATGATAGTAATAATGGCACTAATACCGATAATAATTCCTAGCATCGTTAAGATAGAGCGCATTTTGTGGGCAAAGATAGAGGAAAGGGCCATGCGTATATTTTCACTCGTGTTCAAAATTAACCTCTCCAATCTTGGACGATATTTCCGTCACGAATTACAATTTGACGTGCTGCAGCTTCCCCAATTTCACGATCGTGGGTAATCATAATGATTGTTGAGCCTTGTTTGTTTAATTCGTAAAAGAGGTCCATAATTTGTGTACTCGTTTTCGTATCAAGTGCACCCGTCGGTTCATCAGCTAAAATGAACTTTGGATTATTTACGATTGCGCGTGCAACAGCGACACGCTGTTTTTGTCCACCTGATAATTCGTTCGGCAGGTGAGTAGCGCGATCAGCTAAACCTACTTTTGTTAAAGCGGCTAATGAGCGCTCACGTCTTTCTTTTTTATCAACTCCAGCGTAAATAAGAGGTAGCTCTACATTTTGAAGTGCTGTAAGTCTCGGTAATAACATGAAGTTTTGGAATACGAATCCAATCTCTTTATTACGAACGCGCGCAAGTTCTGTTTCAGACATGTTTGAAATGTTTTGACCAGCTAGTTCATACGCACCTGTCGTTGGTTTATCTAAGCAACCGATAATGTTCATTAATGTTGATTTACCAGAACCAGATGGTCCCATAATAGAAGTGAATTCTCCCTGGTTCAGTGTTACGTCAATGCCGTGTAATATTTGAACGGATTCTGCACCATTTTGGAAAGATTTCGTGATGCCTTTTAAGTTAATCATTCAACGACAACCTCCATACCATCTTTTAAGTCTTTTTCAGGTTTAGAGATAATTTGTTCTCCTTTTTTCACTCCAGCAACTTTTGCTTCGCTATCAGTTTCGAATTCAACAGTAACCGCTTGTTCTTTCGCTTTCCCGTCTTTTACAACGAAGACAACATTTTTGTCACCTTTTTTCACGATGCTGCTTTTCGGAACAATTGTACCAGTTGCTTCGCCAGATTTACTTGTTACGTATACATGGAAGCCGTTTTGTAATTCTTCACTGTTGTCTAATGTGACCGTGAATTGATAGTTAGAAACAGTTTTGTTTTCATCCATGCTCTTTAATGGTGTAGAACCGATTTCTGTTACTTTTCCTGTCCAAGTCTTACCAGCGACCGTTTTTGAGGAAACAGTTACTTCTTGCCCAACTTTCATACTAGCAAGCTCGTATTCAGAAAGTTGACCTTTTACTTTAAATGGACCAGCATGACGAAGTGTAATGCCGCTCATACCTGTTTTTTCATCAGCAGTTTTTACGATATCATCAATTACGCCATCAGTGGGGCTCGTTACAGAAAGTGTGTTTACTTTCTCTTTTGCTGCTTTAATCATTTCATCAGATTTTTCAACTTCAAACTTTTTCATTTCAATTTGTGATTCTAATTGTTGTACTTCGATTTCTGATGCTTTTAACGCTTCAGCAGGAAGGCCTGCATTTTTCTCTTTTTGTAATTTTTGTTTCGCTGCATCAATTTGTTTTTGGAACAATGTTACTTCTTTTTGTGCGATTTTCTTTTGCATTTCTGCTTCTGTTACACCTTGTTTCGCAGTAGGGTCATTATATTTAAACAGGAGTTGCCCTTTTTTTACTTCATCACCTTTTTTTACAGCTAATTCATACGTACCTTTTGTTGGATCAAATGAAATTGTTTCGATTCCGTTTGGAATGACTTCACCGCCAAATTTTTGCGCGTTTTCAATTTGTTTTTCTGTTACTTTATATCCGCTATATGCCATTGCTACTTCTGAACTACCGCCAGCAAATGCAAAATATGATCCAGCTGCAATACCGATTGCTACTACACTAGTAATTAACACTTTATTTTTCTTCTTCATCTATTTATCACCTTTTCGTTCGTTTTAGTATCTACATTTAGTATAAAAGAGGTGAAGAATCTGACAAATCGTTTTAGCTTACAATAACCTTACAGTTTTGTAAGGTATGAATATGTAAATGTAAGGTAGAGTTTGTCCAAGTGTGAGCAAATGAATTGACTCGTTGTTTCTTTCTTACAATAATATTGTATGAAGGAGAGGAGGAGGCAAGATGGAAGCTTATTTTAGTGCGCATCCATTAAAACCATTTATTCCATACTCAAGGCAACACGTCCTTATATTATTTATTATGTTGGTGGGGATATTTTTTCTGTATCAATACCAAGATGTATTACGTCAAAGTGAGTGGAATATAACGGTTCGATATGCGATTGCATTTTTATTTATTGGGAGTGAAATTGGGCTCCATATGTGGGAATGGAAAGCGGGGATTTTTGAACTAGGCACTTCATTACCATTTGAGTTATGTACGATTAGTTTATTGTTAGCATCGATAATGATTATAACGAAAAGTTACCGCATATATGAGATTGTATTTTTTACAGGAATTATCGGTGCATCACAAGCTATTTTAACGCCGAACGTGCAATATGCTTTTCCGCATTTTCGCTTTATAGAATTCTTCGCTGCACATGTATTACTCATTTGGGCACCACTCTTTATGACGTGGGTAGAAGGATATAGACCGACCTTGCAATCAATTAAGCGTACGATGATATTTTTAAACATAATAATTCCAATCGTTTCTTTTGTGAACTACAAAACAGGTGGCAATTATATGTTTTTAGCTCGTAAGCCAGAAACTGCTTCATTACTTGATATGTTAGGGCCGCACCCTTACTATATTATTTCATTAGAAATAGCTGCGCTTATTGGATGTTTTATTTTGTATATGCCATTTGCGAAAAGAGAAGGGCATGCGCATAAAGAATCACTAGGATCATAACCTAGTGGTTTTTTTGTATAAATATTTACAATTCAGAAAATTAAGAATAAAATTAGAGGGTAAATTATATAAAGAGAGAAGGGAAAACGTGGTCAAAAAAGTTTTTCTGAATGGGATGGAAGTGACGGTT
Source organism: Bacillus cereus group sp. BfR-BA-01309 (assembly GCF_022664315.1). Lineage (NCBI taxonomy): Bacteria > Bacillati > Bacillota > Bacilli > Caryophanales > Bacillaceae > Bacillus > Bacillus cereus group sp. BfR-BA-01309. The sequence continues at coordinate 169,033 of NZ_JAKUHE010000010.1, read as the reverse complement.
CAATTTATTATTTCGATTTTGGGTATTATTTGTTTAGGGGCATTGCCGAAATTGTTTTACGGATTTGAGCTGCATGCATCAGAGTACATACAGAGTTTAAAAGAAGTGTTTGTGAACTTAATGGATATTTCCAATTTGCAATATGTGAGAGGTAAATTTTTATTTCCGCAGTTGTTCGTCCATTATAAAGAAACGATCGTGATTTTTTTGGCGGCTTTTTTCATTTCATTATTTGTAGCATTTTGTATTGTTTATGTCATTATGAGTAGTTCACCGCGTATACAACATCGCATTAAATCATTTCTCATCTTCCTAGAATCTATTCCAGACATTCTTCTTATTTTAGTATCACAAATTTTAGTTGTATGGTTTTTTAAACAAACAGGTTTTTTACCTTTTCAAATTGCGTCAATTGGAGGCGAGTCGATTAGAGGATTGCCAATATTTTGTTTGAGTATACCGACTACGATTTTGTTTGTAAAAATGTTAGTGCTTCGTTTTGAAAATGAGCTAGAAAAAGATTATGTACTATTTGCTAAGGCGAAAGGACTGAATCGTTTTCATATTTTAAATCGTCATGTTTTACGAAATGTGTTGCTTAGTACACTTTTCTTTGCGAAAACGAATATCTTTTTTATGTTATCTAATTTATATATTATAGAATGGATTTTTAATACGAGTGGTATTTTTATGTTTTTGAAATCGTATGTGGGTATTAGGGTGGAAGTTTTCATCGTTAGTGTGCTACTTATTTATATTCCGATTTTTATTTTGTTTAAATTGTTTCATTATTTCATTCCAGCTGCGATGAAGGAGAGACTATAATATGTGGACGTATATAAAACGCGATAAAAGATTTTGGATAAGCATTGGGTTTCTTCTCATATTAGTTCTTTTGAGCATCGGAAATACGATATGGAATGATGGACATATTAGACAAGTTACATTGCAATATGATGCAGATGAAAATCCACAAGTACCACCGTTTTCACCTTCATTCCAATTTTTACTTGGGACAGACCGGAAAGGATACGACTTGTTACATTTAGTCATTGAAGGTGCGAAGTGGACGATTGGTATATCTATTTTAATTGCGGCACTTAGAATGGTAATGGGTGTGTTTTTCGGTGTCGTCCTCGGAACATATGTAAAAAGAGGTTTTTCAAAAATCGAGGCTTTTTTTGATAGTTTTACAGTTATTCCAACAGTTATGATTGCATATTTTTTTCTTCAATCTGCAAATGCATTTGGGAGTGGAGAGGAAACAACAACCTTTTTTGAAAGGGCTTCGTTTCAAGTTTTATTACTTGTAATGCTTGTGATGCCAGTTATTGCACTGTATGTTGCGAAGGAAGTCCGTAAGTTGAGAACCGAAGAATTTATTGAAGCTGCGTACATATTAGGTGGATCGAGAAGGCATATTGTTATAAAACATATTTTTCCGCATCTTTATATGACGTTTATACTTGTATTTTTTCAACAGTTTACGCAGACTCTTACTATTTTACTCCACTTAGGATTACTTGAAGTGTTCTTTGGTGGAACTGTTACGTTTGGTGGATCTATAAAAGAGGTGGAATCTTATACACATGAATGGTCAGGTTTAATTGGAGTCTATTTTAGATCATTAACAGTGAATCCGTGGATTCCGCTCGTTCCCATTACATTTTTTGGACTTACTATTTTTTCAGGAAATATGATTGTAAAAAGTATAGAAGAGGCGATGATGAAAGTAAGGTTAGGAGGAGAGATAAAGAAGGACGTTGTAGAAGAGGAACAATCTGCGGTGCAGTCAAAAGAAGAGTTATTCACTTTTAAACATACGATGTGAAGAGCCTAGGAAACTAGGTTCTTTTATTTTGTTATATTACAATATCGTAAGAGAGATGTAATGAAAATCGATAGGGGAGAAATACAATTTCGTATACACTTCATGTATAGAGAAATGCGAGAGCGGGTGAAGGTGTACGATGGATTTTTTAGAAGTATCAAAACGTAGTATAAAACGAAATATGAAAGATTATTTTCTATACTTTATTTCATTAGTAGGCAGCATTATTATTTATTTTACATTCGTATCGATTAAACGAAATGAAAGTGTAGTAGCTCTTTTAAAAGAGTCGGATAAAGTGGAAACGACATTTACGTTTGCACAAATATTGTTGATTATCTTTTTAACGATATTTGTTTTTTATTGTAATAGCTTCTTTTTGCGAAAGAAGAAAAAAGAAATTGCGCTATACAGTTTATTAGGTATCCGTAAAGAAGAAATTGCGAAGTTACTCTTTTATGAAACGTTATTAGTTGGTGCTGCGGCAAGTGTGTTAGGTATTCTTGCTGGTTTATTTATAGCGAATATGTGCGCGGGGCTTCTCGTAAAGCTAATGGGAAGTGCGTTTACTTTTACATTTGCGATTTCATTTGTATCTATAGTAGAAGTGCTTATAACGATAGGCGCAATTTTCTTTATTGCATCATGGAAAAGTAAAAAGTTAATTTATGAGTATCGCTTAGTTGAATTACTATATGGTGAAAATCAGAAAGAAGAGGCACCAACGTATTCAAGTAAGAAGGCAAAGCGAGCAATTGTTTTATTAATTACAGGTTATATCATTGCGCTACTTACACAAATCTTTGGGTTCGGAGCCATTTTTATTACAGGTCTACTTATTTTTGTTTGTATTGTAAAAGGTACGTTTTTACTATTTGAGCAATATACAGTGAAATCACTCCATAAAATAAAGGGAGATAAAACGAAATATTGGAATGGAACGAACATTTTATCCATTTCTTCACTGTTCTTCAGAATAAAAGGGAACGTAAAGATGCTGGCGCTATTATCTTTATTAAGTGCGGTGACACTATGTACAATTGGTATGAGTTCTAGTATGTATTATGGGGCGCAGAAGACAGCGGCATTAATGAATCCATTTAGTTACGAATATGTAACAACTGGAAAAGGATTAGATAAGAAAGTTAGAGAAGAAATTCAAAAACATGAGCTAGCAATTAAAAATGAAACGTCTGTAGCGATGCTCTCTATGCAAGGGAAGATAGATGGAGAACAAATATTAACTGGGTATTTAATAGGTAATGGCAATGTGCAAATGATAAAAGTGACAGATTATAATAAAGTAGCTTCTATGTTAGGCAAGAAACAAGTTATTCTCAGTTCTGAAAAGGAAGTTGTTTTATTAGATCCGTATAAATCGTATAACATAGAAAAGAATTCACTTGAAGGAAATAATGTGTCCTTTGAAGGGATGAATAATGATATAACAATTGCTGAGCATCGTGAAGAAACAATTGTGAGTGCGAAACTTGCACCAGTTGGACTTGTTGTTCAAGATTCGTTATTTAATAAGTTGCAGAAAGGGCATGCTGTTTCAACAGTTAGCGGATTTATCGTTGAAGGAAACGGTAATAGAGAGCTAACGAAAGAGCTAGGGACAATCATTCCTAAAGAAGAGAAATTCCAATCATTTGAAGAGGCGAGTCAATCTGAATTGCAAGATGGTGCAGTGTTATTATTTGCTAGTGTATTTTTAGGGATGGTCTTTATTTTGGCAACGGGTTGTATTTTATACTTTAAACAAATAACAGAAGCGATGGCAGAGCGACCAGCGTACGGAATGTTAAAGAAAATTGGACTAACGAAAAGGGAAGCAACAGAGTCTGTAAGAAAGCAAGTAGGGGCGATATTCGTAGTACCATTACTGCTAGCAATATGTCATACATTCTTTGCATTTTTAAGCTTGATGGGCTTTACAGGTATGTTTGAATATAGTCTTCCTTTACTAGGTAGTATAGGGGTGTATATCATCATATACTTTGGTTACTATATGTTAACGGTTCGTTCGTACACAAATACTGTGTTTAGCGATAGAAAATAAAAAGAAGTAAGCATGGAGTTCATGCTTGCTTCTTTTCTTTATTTTGTAGAAACTTCACCTTCAGCTTCTGTTTGCGGAATATAGTATCCGATTATACCACCGATGATTGCTGGAATAATCCAACCGATTCCTAAGTTGTAAAAAGGAATGGTGTGTACGATATTAGCGATAAAGTTTGGTATCATTTCCACATTATCAAGTGCGTGAATACAGCTAATAATGAATGCTGCGATCATTGCTCCGATATAGACAGAAGGTTTACGTTTCGTATATTTATCAATAAATGATACGAAAATTAAAATGATTGTAATTGGATACAGAATAATTAATACAGGTAATGTAATTTTTATTAGCAAGCTTAATCCTAAGTTTGAAATCACGAAGCTAAAGATACAAACGTATAGTACGAGCTTCTTATATGAAACGTTTGTTAGTACTGTTGCGAAATAGTTGGCGAACGCACTTACAACACCAATTGCTGTCGTTAAACAAGCGAAAATAATGGCGATACTTAATAAAACATTACCGCTTGTCCCAAAGAATTGGTACATAACAGTAGCTAATAGTTGACCACCGTTCTCGAATTGTCCCAAGTTTCCGTTTGAAGCGCCGATATAACCGAGTAAGAAATAAACAATTGTTAAGAATAGAGCTGCAATGCTCCCGCAAATAATTGTATATTTCGCAATCAATTTCTTCTCTTGTATACCGTTTTGGCGAATTGCATTTACAACAATTGTTGATAATACAAGTGCTCCAATTGCATCTAACGTTAAAAATCCTTCAAGAAATCCTTTGAAAAATGGAATTTCTTTATAGTCACCAACAGGTTCTGCAAACGTTCCTGGTGAAAGAATCGCTTTTGTTGCCATAATTGCAATAATTCCAAGTAAAATTGGCGTTAATATTTTTCCGATATGATCTACTAATTTTGATGGATTTAATGATAAGAAGTAGACGACTGTAAAGAAAATCGCACTAAAGATTAACATAGAGTACCATTGGTCCGGGAAAAGTGGTGCAATCCCAATTTCGTAAGATACAGATCCAGTTCGTGGAATAACAAATAGTGGGCCGATTGAAAGATAAATAATGATAGCGAATATTGCTGCGAATTTTGGATGAACACGGCTTGCTAAAGTGTTAAAACTACCACCGGCAAGGGCAACAGCGACGATAGCTAGTAAAGATAAACCGACGTCTGTAATAATAAATCCTGTAATGGAAATCCACATATTTTCTCCGGAAGAAAGACCGAGAAGGGGCGGGAAAATCATATTACCAGCACCGAAGAAAACTGCGAATAGTAATAAACTAATCGAAAGTATTTGCGCTGGTTTTAAAGTTGTACGCATATAAAGAAAATCCTCCTAATGAGTGTTTTTGTCGAAAATTCAAATAATTTGTCGAGTAACTGTTACTATTTTAAAGGTCTGATGACTAGAAAGCAATAGGGAATTTTGAAAATATTAAAAAATAATGCATTAAATCGAATAAATATACTATTTATATCTTTAATAGGAAGGATTTAACTTTGAACGTAAAAAAAACACATATCGCTAGGATACGTGTATTAAAAATAAATTTTTCGATCGCGTTCTTCTTTTAAAATTTCAACCGCTTCTCGGAAACGTTGTGAATGGACAATTTCTCGTTCGCGTAAAAAGCGTAAGCTGTCATTTATGTCAGGGTCGTCAGATAAATCAATGAGCCATTGATAAGTTGCTCTTGCCTTTTCTTCAGCAGCAATATCTTCATATAAATCTGCAATAGGGTCTCCTTTTGCTTGAATATAAGTAGCAGTAAAAGGGACGCCACCAGCATTATGATAAAACAAAGCACTATCATGATTAGCGTACTGTGCGTCTAATCCAGCAGCTTTCATTTGCGCTGGTGTTGCATCTTTTGTTAATTTATAAATCATTGTCGCAATCATCTCTAAATGTGCGAATTCTTCTGTCCCAATGTCGGTTAGTAAGCCAACGACTTTGTCAGGAATTGTATAGCGTTGATTTAAGTAGCGAAGAGCAGCAGCCAGTTCGCCGTCCGCACCGCCATACTGTTCCACTAATAGTTTGGCGAGCGCTGGATTACAAGTACTTACTTTAACTGGATATTGTAATTTCTTTTCATAAATCCACATAATCTCTCTCCTTTATATTTGCCAGGGCCACGGTCCTTTGCTCCATTCCCATGGAGCGTTAGAGTAACTATTTCCAAACTGCTGAAGTGGCCCATATCTTTCTTCGATTTTTTGTTGTAATACTCTTCGTTTATAGGAGAAATCGTTGAATTGATTTATAGCTGCAGTATCGTTTGGGTGCGTATCTAAATAGAGGGTAAGTTCAACTAATACAAAGTCTAGTTCTTGTAGTTCTTCAATCCATTTGTAATATTCATCAGGTAATATCTGTGTCACGTTTTTATTCACCGTCCTTTTTTGTGAGGGTTTTCATAAAAATCATAAAAAGCAGGCCACAGAGTTCCTTTTCGTAAGGCTTCTTTTGGTGGGAATTGGGGTAGGTTAGGTGGTTGAAAGCCCATAAATAGGTGTGGGGGAGTTGAGTAATATTTCTTTCCGATTGGAGGGCAAGGATCGTTTGGGCCATGGAAAGGTATGTAGGATCTCATAAATTCATCCATGTTACACGCCTCCTTTATAAATGAAATATTCATCACTACGTATTGTATTCGTACATAATTGCAAATTATGACTCATATAGAAAACTAAAAGGGGCAGGGGGAGTGCGGATGGAAAGTGTAACGACATGTATTGTATTAGAATCTAAAAACTTAAAGGAAACATTATATTTTTATGAAGGAATTCTAGGGTTTAAACCGAGCAAGGAGAGGCCACAAATACGTGTAACAGGTGTGTGGTATGATATCGGTTCAACAAGAATTTGTTTTGTGGTAAATAGGGGACTGGGAGAACATAGAGAGACCGTTATCTCATCAGTGAAAGAACTGTTGTTAAAAACTACAAATATCGAGCGGTTAAAGAAGAAGTTAGTGTTTTATCAAATATCATTTGTAGAAGAGCGGCATGGTGAAGAAGTCAAAATAATATTTCATGATCCAGATGGTTATATACTCCAATTCCTTTCCGTAGAGAACAGGGAAGAGAGCCTTTTTTAATGTAATAATTTGGATGTCGAATGAAAAAAATATTGACAAGCTTAGGCAAATATTTTAATGTGATTGTATAAAATTGTGTATATAAAGGGGAGTAACTTATTACAGTAAAGTCGTCATTACAGGGAGAAACCCTCGGCTTTATTGGCAACGTTTCGTTGTTAGTGAGACCTTTACCAGCAATGGTAAAGGCCCCTTATTGTCTTTTTTAGGACCCTTACCATGTTTGGTAGGGTCCTTTTTGTATACAAAGAGAGGAGAAATAAAAATGAAAAAACTTATTAGTAGATTAAGAGTTGTATTTCATGTTCGTCGTTTTGTCCCATTTCTATTTGACTTTTTTACTTCAAAAGAGGTTTCAATAAAGAAGAAAATTTTATCCATTGCTTTTTTAGTTGGTTATGTAGCGATGCCGCTCGATTTAATTCCAGACTTCTTACCATTTATCGGTATTTTAGATGATATTGGAATTGTGTTATTCATTTTGAACCGAATTGTAAAAAATGGCGCCAGTGCAATTGCAAGAAAAGCATAATGTAAATATTGGATAGGAGTTAAAAATATGGAGCAAATTATTTTAGATATAATCGAGTTTTTAAAGCAGTTTTCTTATTTTGGAGTTGTACTGGCTTTAACGTTTGAATTTATTCCAGCAGAAGTCGTTTTGCCTATGGTTGGATATTGGGTATACGAGGGAGATATGAATTTTTGGCTAGCTGTATTAGCTGGGACACTAGGGGGAACGACAGGGCCGTTAACGTTATACGCACTCGGTTATTACGGTGGTCGTCCTCTATTAATAAAATACGGAAAATACTTCTTTATTAAAGAAGAACAAATTCAAAAAGCAGACGATTTCTTTGAGAAATATGGACCAGTTGTAGCATTTGTTGGACGCTTTGTACCGGGAGTTCGAACGCTTATCTCTGTTCCATGTGGTATGGCGAAAATGAATATATGGAAATTTAGTATATATACATTTGTAGCAATGTTTCCGTTAACGACTTTGTATATTTATTTTGGAATGAAATTAGGTCCGCATTGGGCAAAAGCGGCGGATGTTGTTGGGCAATATATGCTACCGATATTACTAGTCGTAGTTATTGTTGTAGGTGGTATTTTAATCTATAAATTTATGAAAAAAAGAAAAAGAACGGAATCTATCTAGTCATTGGTACTGGAATTTGCATATTTTTTGAAAATAGATGAATAGTACAGGCAAAAGACTCTGAGGGACATACACATATAAGGAATAAGTAAGAGAGAGGGGAAACTTCTATGTCTTGTGAATGCTCAGGGGCGGCATTAACGTGTTGTCCAGATAAAAATTATGTGCAAGATAAAGTGTGTAGTCCATGGTCTGCTACTGTAGTTGCAACAGCAATTGATAATGTTCTTTATACAAATAATATTAACCAAAATGTAGTTGGTACTGGTTTTGTTAAATATGATGTTGGTCCAGGTCCAATTACTGTAGAAGCGCTTGATTCTGCTGGGGCTACAATTGATACACAAACATTAAACCCAGGAACGAGTATTGCTTTCACGTATCGTCGCTTTGATAGTATACAAGTTGTGTTACCTGCAACACCTGCTGGAACGTATCAAGGAGAATTTTGTATTACAACACGTTATCCACTTTCATAGCAGAATAGGAGAGGATCAAAATGGGAATGAGAAGTTCCGGTTTGTCTTGTTGTTCTAATAAAACACTTGTGCAAGATCAAGTATGTACAGACTGGTCTATTACAGGTGCTGGTACTCAAATTGTATATACGAATAATATTACACAAGAAGTATATGGTTCAGGTTACGTGAAATATGATGTAGGGGCAGCGCCGATTACAGTTGATTTTTTAGTAGGTGCTACAGTAGTTGATACAATTACTGTACAACCACAAAGTAGTGGTACTTTCACTGTACGATATTTTACGACTGTCCGAATTACTACGACAGGAACAACTGTTAATCAAGGAGAGTTTTGTATTACTGTACGTTATCCAATTTCATAAAAAAGCATACCGTAAATGGTATGCTTTTTTTATTAAGGAAGTAATGAAATTGGTATTCTATAAGCAACATGTAAATTGGCAACAGTACTTACCTTCTAAATATAGTGAAGGATTACTTTGTATATTGATAACCCTGACTGACTCTAAATCTTTTCCCGTGTACGATATTGTATTACCAGGAAACACAGTGAAAACATTAGTTACTGCTCCAACAATTTGAATTGTAATTGCTTCTGTGCTGCTAGTACTATTGTAAACTGAGACATTACCTGATATAAGTAGTATCCCATCACTTTGCCATAGTATCATTGATTGTGATGCATCTTTGACAGAGGGGATGGTGTTATTCGTTATGAGGAAATTCCCTGCAAATTCATTAGTTACTCGCTCACAACTTGGATTTGGAGGAGGGGGCGGTGGACAAGGGTCTGGACAAATGATAGATAAAGGAGCGAAACAGCCAATATTTTTTTTGTTCTTCAATACAACCCCTCCTTTTAAGTTGTCTTTTACTATTATTAAATGTAGAAGCATGGCCGATGTGTTAAAAAAAGAAGGAAATGTTAAAAATTAAGATTGTCTAATAGGCTTAAACCTTAAATTATCATTAGTGTTATAGAAAAGATTATATGTGAATAGCCATAGGAAAAGAATGATCAGACTCTTTTAGACAAAAGGTGGTTGTATACAATAGTACGAGGAATGTTGGACTTAACTTCTAATTAACTGTATATTTACAAAAATCTAATAAAATTCATTTGTTATTTAAACGAAATTAATATGTTTTAGATAAAATAGCCCTTGTAATGAATCAATTATTATGAGGAGGATTCACGTGGACAGAACAGCTTTACGAAAAGTAAAAGGTCTTATTGGATTATTAATGGTTTTTGTATTAGCATTCGTATCATTTCCGTGGAGTACATCAGTCAAAGCGGAAGAGAAGAAGCAAGAAAAGGCACCAAGTGAAAAGAAGATAGTTTTTCCAGTTGTAAGTGATGTACATATTAAAAATAGTGGAACGGATGATACGTTTCGCTGGAAAAGAGCGATTGAACAGTTTAATACACTTGCACCAAAGCAAGATGCGTTCGTAATTGTGGGAGATTTTACTGATTCAGGATCGGTACAACAATACGATCGTTTCATGCAAGTATATAATGAAAATGCAAATAAAGATGCGGTACGAATGAACTCTCTTGGTAATCATGATTATTGGAATGGTTTATCTGTAGAAGGAGCACAGAAGCGTTTCTTAGAAAAAACAGGAATGAAATCAATTTATTATCATAATGTGGTAAAAGGTTATCATTTCCTTGTTATGTCTCCAGAGGATGGAACAACTCATGGATATTATTCGGACAAGCAAATTAATTGGTTAAAAGAAGAGATGGCAAAGGCGCAAAAAGATGATCCGGAAAAACCTATTTTCGTATTTTTACATCAGCATATTAAAGATACAGTATACGGTAGCCAAGAATGGGGAACAAAAGATAGTGCGAAAATTAATGAGATATTAAAACAATACCCACAAGTTATTACGTTTTCCGGCCATTCACACTATCCGCTAGATGATCCAAGATCGATTCACCAAAAAGACTTTACATCAGTTGGCACATCTTCAGTAAGTTATATGGAGGTTGAAGGTGGTAAAGTACAAGGAAATATCCCGTCAGGAGCTAGTACATTAAGCCAAGGTTTATTAGTAGAAGTAGATGATAAAGAAGTAACGATTAATCGCCGTGATTTCCATACGAATTCTTGGACAGGTGAACCGTGGAAAATTCAGTTGCCATCAAAGAAAGAAACTTTTACACATGTAGAAGATCGTGATAAAGAAAAGCCGTATTTTGCAAAAGATGCAAAGTTATCAGTATCAAATGTAACTGAAAATGCAGCAACAGTAACATTCATGCAAGCATTGGACAACCTTCTTGTTCATTCTTACCGTGTACAAGCTAGAGATAAGCAAACGGGAGAAATAAAGAATAAATTGTTAGCATTCTCAGAGTTTTATCGTGATCCAGTGCCGAAAGAACTGACATTTACACTTGCAGGACTAGATGGCGGGAAAACATATACACTAGAAGTCGTTGCGATTGATTCATTCGGCAATGAAAGTGTACAACCGTTAACGGCAGAAATTACTACGAAAAAAGATAATATTGACCCGAATGTGAAAGTACCAAAGGCGGATGTTTTTGATGTGAGCTTTGCAGATGGTACATTTAAAGACAATTCATCATTTGGTACAAAAGGTGATGTTAAGGGCAATGTGACTATTGAATATGATAAAGCATTGAAAAAGAATGTTATGAAGCTAAACGGAAAAGCAAATACATTTGGATATCTTCCGTTTTCAGCAGCACAAAAAGAGAAAGTAGCAAATACGTTTACGTTAGAAACTGTATTTTCAATGAATGAACTCCGCGGGCAAGGTATTTTACAAAATACAGAGAGCGGCGGAATTGGTTTTGAATCTACAGGAAGTGGATATGTTGAATTATGGGCTCATATTGGCGGTAGCTATAAGCGTGTTGGCGTTCAATTAGCGGCAAATAAAACGTACCATTTAACTGGAACGTATAATGGAAGTGAAGTAGCTATTTACGTAGATGGTAAAAAAGTAAATAGCCAACCAGCTACAGGGAAAGTATATCACCCGAACGTACCATTTGCACTTGGTGCAGATCCAGATAGTAACGGAAATGGTGGTATTCCGTTAAATGGACAAATTGCGCTTGCGAAATTATATAGTAAAGCGTTAAGTTCTTCAGAAGTATTAGCAGCATATAATGAATTTTCTAACCGCACAAAGTTAGAGGAGGTAAACGCGTTATATGAAGAGCTTGGGAAAGTAAAAGAAATGTTAGTTGGAACGTATGAGTTTGGTGATAAGCCAGGTCAATACTCAAAGGAAGCATTTCAAGAATTAGAGAAAAGCTATAATAATGCAAAGCAAGTATTTGAAAATGTAGGAAGTACTGGAGAGCAAATCGTTCAAACGTATAACGAATTAAAAACAGCTAATGTAACATTTGTACAATCAAAAGTGGCAGAAGAACAACCGAAAACACAGAAAGAAAAATTACAAATCAATATTGAATCTGCAAAAGCGTTAGTGAAAAAAGCGCAAGCTGCAAATGTAACGGACGGTTCAGTGAAATCATTGAGTCAAAAAATTACAGTGGCAGAATCTGTGTTAAAAGATGCGACAGTAAAAGATGCACAAGTAGAAACGATGAATCGTACGATGGAATACGCGATTTCACTCGTTGAAAAAAGCATAAACAAATAAGAGAGAAGAAAAGAAGCTTATCATGATAGGCTTCTTTTTTGTTATACTAAAAGTAGTATAGAATGAAGGAGCGAATAATTTGGAAGAGAAAAAGCTAAAAAGAATTCTTGAATATGTATGGATTGCGGTTGTGCTCCTTGTAGGATATTATTTCTTAAAAGAGAAAAGTATATGGGTTTTATTTTTAATGACGTTTTTATTAGCGGGTTTAGGCACGTTATTTATTAATTTCTTTTTTGATAGTTTAAATGCATGGAAGAAGAAAAAGAAGGGAACGAAGTAAAGGGGGGAACATATGCAAAAGTGGAAGCTTATATATCAGGTGATTATTTTTTTATTGCTTGTAGGTATTGGCGTTTTTACATATTCTACACCAATAGGAAATTGGGCATCGTTTACAGCTTGCATCGGCATATGTTTCATTTTACAATCGTTAACGAAAAAACATACGAATATCGAAAGATAGCTCGCCGTTTTATCGGCGAGCTATTTTGTTATGCTTTTTTCTTTGTATCGTCTGTGTTTTCAGTAGCTAAATGACTATGCTTTCTAGAGTAGAAGAAATAGAAGCATAAGCCGACTATAAGCCAAGCTATAAAGCTAATCCATGTCGTTTTAGACAAATTAATCATTAAATATAAACAGCAAAGAATCGCGACAACTGGTAATACAGGTACGAAAGGTGCACGGAATCCTCGTTTTAAGTCAGGGTGTGTTTTTCGTAAAATAAGTACCGCGCAGCAAACGAATGTAAAGGCTGTTAACGTACCGATGTTTACTAAATTCGCTAGTAAATGTAAGTCTAAAAGTCCTGCTAGTAAAGCGGCAACAACACCAGTGATCCATGTGTTTAATAAAGGGACTTTTACTCTTTTATTTACACGTGCTAGCGCTTTTGGAAGTAGTCCGTCTCGGCTCATCGCATAAGAAACGCGAACTTGTCCGTACATAACGACTAAGAGGACGGTTGTCATTCCAGTCATCGCTCCAACAGCGAGTAGTCCTGCAATTGTATCTTCGCCAACGAAATGTAAGGCAAACGCAACTGGATCAGAAACATCTAATTGTGTATATGGAACCATACCTGTTAAAACGAAAGATACAATCATGTATAAAACAGTACAAATAAGAAGGGAACCGATAATGCCAATTGGTAAATCGCGCTGTGGTTTTTTCGTTTCTTCTGCAGCGGTTGCGATTGCATCAAAGCCTAAGAAGGCGAAGAACACAGTGGCAGCCCCAGTAATAATACCGTCGTATCCGAACGGAATGAACGGTGTCCAATTTTCAGGTTTTACATATTTTGCGCCTGCTACGATAAAGGCGATAATGACAGCTAACTTGATAAGAACCATAATGTTATTAATGCGTGCGCTTTCGCGTATACCGAAACTTAAAAGTCCCGTAATGAGTAGTAAAATACAAACAGCTGGTAAATCGATAAGACCGCCTTTTCCTACGCCAGGGGCCGAGGCTATTATGGCGGGCAGATGGATGTTAAATCCTTGTAGTAAAGATTGTAAATAACCAGACCAACCGACAGCGACTGCAGCGACTGCAAGTAAATATTCGAGCATTAAACACCAGCCAACGATAAAGGCGACGACTTCTCCGACTGTCATGTATGCGTAAGTATATACACTTCCTGAGACAGGAATCGAAGAAGCAAATTCGGCATAACAAAAGGCTACGCATGCACAAGTAAATGCAGCAATAAGGAATGATAGCATAATACCAGGACCAGAATGTTTCGCTGCGACAATACCTGTTAATACAAAAATCCCTGTTCCAATTACGGCGCCAATTCCTAAAAATGTTAAATCGAGTGCCGTTAATGTTCTATCTAGCTGCCGTGGTGATTCAGTACTAAGCGGTTTTTTTCGTAATAATGACTTCACTTTGGACTCTCCCCCCGTTTTTTCATTTCCATAACTGCGAATATAGTATGAGCCCACTAGAAAAGAGTATGTAGGTAAATGGAGGTACAGTTATGGTATGTAGTTTTTTAAAAATTCTGGATTAATTTTATTATAATTCAGAATATTTTGTCAAATAAAAATATGACAAATAAAATGCGAATAAATAGGGGAAACTACTGGCAGGAATGGACGAGGGTTAATGACCCACTCATTAAAGTTAAAGTAGGAGCAGATGCTATGTTATTTTATTTTGAACTTGTTGTCATTTTACTTTGTACGAAATTAGCTGGCGATATTAGCGTAAGACTCGGCCAGCCTTCTGTACTTGGTAAATTGCTTGTCGGTATTATTATCGGTCCGGCTGTACTTGGTATTATTAATAGTTCTGAATTGATCGATGAACTGAGTGAGATTGGTGTTTTACTGCTTATGTTTATGGCAGGGCTTGAAACAGATTTAGAAGAGTTAAATCGGAATTTGAAATCATCATTTGCAGTAGCGGCTGGTGGAATTATTTTTCCTTTCATCGGTGGTTATGTAACAGGGTTGCTGTTTGGATTAATACAATCTCATGCAATTTTCTTAGGTTTATTACTTTGCGCAACGTCAGTTAGTATTACGGTGCAAACGCTAAGAGATTTAGGGAAAATGAATACGAGAGAAAGTACAACGATTTTAGGTGCTGCTGTCTTTGATGATGTCATCGTCGTTATTTTATTAGCGTTTGTTATGAGTTTTTTAGGAACGCAAGATGTGAATATAACACTTGTTATCGTAAAGAAAATTATTTTCTTTGTCAGCATTGTTTTTATCGCATGGAAAGTTGTTCCATGGATTATGAAAATGCTTGTACCGCTTCGTGTAACTGAGGCATTAATTAGTGCAGCTCTTATTATTTGTTTCTCTTTTTCGTATTACAGTGAAATGATGGGGATTGCAGGTATTATCGGAGCATTTGCAGCCGGAATTGCCATTTCTCAAACAGAGTATAAGCACGAAGTAGAACATAAAATTGAACCGATTGCGTATGCGATATTTGTGCCAGTGTTCTTCGTAAGTATCGGAATGGAAATTACATTTCAAGGAATTGGAAGTCAGCTTTGGTTCATTATCATCATGACGCTTATCGCGATTTTTACAAAGTTAATCGGATCAGGTTTAGGAGCAAGATTAACAGGATTCAACCTTCAATCTTCAATTAGTATCGGTGCGGGAATGGTATCACGTGGTGAAGTAGCGCTTATCATTGCAGCGAATGGACTTACAGCGAATTTATTGGCGAAAGAAAATTTCACAGCGATTGTTATTGTTGTTATATTAACAACGATTATTACACCACCGCTTTTGAAGAAGTATTTTGTATAGAGAGGAAGGGCTTATCTGATGTAGGTAAGCTCTTTTTTTATTGGAAAAAGCGATAGGCATATAGCGTGAATAGGTTGTAATTATGGTAAAATCTACGTATATCATAAGTCGAGGGGAGAAAATGTGTGAAGATTACGAAGGGAAAGGTTATCGGTGTAATCACACTTATTGCACTATGTATACCGTTTACTGCATGGAAAGAGTCAAAAGTGAAAGACTTTCCAGTTTCTATTTTTTCTTCCTACGTAGAAGACGAAAATCCGAAAGACTATAAGTACACTGCTTTTGTATCTGACTTTGCAATTTGGATACGTGGATGGGAAAAACAGCGATCTGAAGGTGAAATAACGTCATATAAAAAAGGGGATCGAACTGTAATTGTTCACCATCCACCTGGTAATGATGGTTTTTATTTATATGATACAAATGAGATTAAAGAATATAAGCAACCGTAAGAAGTGGAGGTTAAATAGTGAAAGCTTCAACGTTACTATTTAAAATTGAAAGTAATATGGATCAATTTTCACCAGCTGAAAAGAAGGTTGCCATGTACATAATGGGGAATGCAGAAATTGTTCCGAATTTAACGACGAAAGAAGTGTCAACGAATGCAGGCGCAAGTGAGGCGAGTGTTGTTCGCTTTTGTAAATCGATTGGAATCGGAAGCTTTAAAGCATTTAAAATCGCGCTCGTTCGTGAATTAACGATTGCTGATTATAATATTAACGATTTTTCAGTGATGAATACGGAAGATGGACCGTACGATTTGTTTAATAAAGTTACATATGTGAATAAAGCTGCAATTGAGGCGAGCGTGACGGCTATAGATAAGAAGGAACTTGAGAAAGCAGCGGACATTATTGTAAATGCGGATAAAATTATCTTTTACGGAGTAGGTGGATCAGCTACTCCGGCGATGGACGGGGCTTATAAATTTACAAGGCTCGGATTTACAGCGATGATGCTATCAGATTTTCATATGATGTTGCCGCTTGTGACGAATTTAAAAGAAGGCGATATATTTGTGGCGATTTCAACATCTGGTCGTACGAAAGATGTACTTGAAATGGCGCAATATGCGAAGAGACAGGGCGCAACTGTTATTGCGATTACGAAGCTCGATCAATCCTCACCGTTATATAAAGAGGCGGATATTCGTCTTTGTATGCCAGATGTAGAACAAGATCATCGTATTGCAAGTATTGCTTCGAGAATGACACAACTCAATATGATTGATGCTTTATATGTGATTACGTTTAATCGTATTGGTAATAAAGTGTTGGATCAATTTATGGAGACAAGAGAAGAAGCTCTTCGGTTACGGAAGTTAAAATGAAAAGATGGGGAAACCCATCTTTTTTTGCATACTGACATAAAGTGAAACTTTAATAATTGGGGGTTTTGTTCATCCCCCAATTATTATTAGCCCTCACCAATCGGACTTTTACAGGCAGTTGATCCCCCACCTATCTTTTTTGCTTTCGCTGAATTTGAGGTGGGGGTCTTACTACCAGTTAAAGTGGGATAAATTCGTCATGAAAAGAAATAAAATTTCATAAAATAATAAAGTGATATTGATTTTAAGTTTCTTAAAGTTATAATAAAAGTATGAAATTAAATTTCAGGGCAGGTGGTAATATGTTAGAAAATTTATCGACAGAACATCGGAATGAGAAGACGATGAATTTAGATGAGATGAGCATAAAAGAAGTGTTGCAAAGTATGAATGAAGAAGATCGAACTGTTGCATTAGCAGTTGAAAATGAAATAGAAGAAATTGAAAAGGTTGTACAGATTGTTATTAAATCCTTTGAAGATGAGGGCCGACTAATTTACATTGGGGCTGGTACGAGTGGCCGTTTAGGTATTTTGGATGCGGTGGAATGTCCGCCGACATTTGGCACAGATGATAAAATGGTGCAAGGATTTATAGCAGGTGGATTGAAAGCGTTTACTAAGGCGGTGGAAGGTGCCGAAGATCGCGAAGAGTTAGCAGGAGAAGATTTAAAAAGTATTGGATTAAATGAGAAAGATACAGTGATTGGAATTGCGGCAAGTGGTCGAACTCCTTATGTAATTGGCGGCTTGAAATACGCACATAGCGTGGGAGCGAGTACAGCTAGTATCTCCTGTAATAAAAATGCTGAAATAAGTAAATATGCAAAACTAAATGTGGAAGTAGAAACAGGCGCAGAAATTTTAACAGGATCAACACGTTTGAAGGCTGGCACAGCGCAAAAATTAGTGCTGAATATGATTTCAACAGCTTCTATGATTGGTGTGGGGAAAATATATAAAAACTTAATGGTAGATGTTCAATCCACAAATGAAAAGTTAGTAGAACGATCAAAACGAATTATTGTGGAAGCAACAGGGGTTAGTTATGAAGTAGCAGCGGAGTATTATGAAAAAGCAGAACGTAATGTGAAAGCTGCGATTGTTATGTTGTTATTGCAGTGTGAGTATGGGGAAGCACTGGAAAAATTAAAAGAAGCGAAAGGGTTTGTGAAGAAGGCATTATAAAGTAATAGGGAGGGGGATTCTATTATGAAGAAAGAAGAGAGAATGGCCAAAGAAATTTCAGAGCAACTTGGGGGAGTAAAGAATATTCGTGGCATTGCTCATTGTATGACGAGACTGCGATTAACGCTTCATGATGAAAGTAAAGTGGATATGGACCTTTTGAAAAAGGTTGAAGGGGTTATGGGCGTTATTGAAGATGAGACGCTTCAAGTTGTTGTTGGGCCAGGGACAGTAAATAAAGTAGCAGCTGAAATGGAAGGTTTAACGGGACTGCGAATTGGTGAGGTGGCAGATCATCACCTTGAAGATCTTGGGCAAGAGATGAAGTCAGAGAGGAAGAAGAAAAATAATACGCCAGTGAAAAACTTTTTAAGAAAAATAGGAAGTATTTTCATTCCGTTAATTCCAGGTCTTGTTGCGTCAGGTATTATAAACGGGGTTGCTAACTTTGCGAAAAACGCAGGTGCTGATCCGAATGCAACGTGGCTACAAATGTTACTACTCATTGGCGGCGGTATCTTTACATTTTTAGGGATTTTAGTCGGCTGGAATACAGCGAAAGAATTTGGCGGGACACCAGTTCTTGGGGCAATTGCTGGTATATTAATTTTTAACCCAGCGATGGCGAATGTAAAATTATTCGGTGAAGCGCTTGTACCCGGACGGGGCGGATTGTTTGCAGTTATTTTTGCAGCGTGGCTTATGGTTGTAGTGGAAAGACAAGTTCGAAAAGCAGTGCCAAATGCAGTTGATATTATTGTGACACCACTCATTACTGTATTAGTCGTAAGTATCGTAACGATGTTAGCAATTCAGCCGATAGCAGGTTTCTTATCTGAAGGAATTACAAGCGGAATTAACGGTATTTTAAATATTGGCGGTGCATTTGCGGGAGCAGTGCTTGCAGGAACATTTTTACCGCTCGTTATGGTCGGATTACATCACGGTTTAACACCAATTCATATGGAATTTATTAATCAAACGCACGTAACGCCTTTATTACCAGTACTAGCAATGGCAGGTGCTGGGCAAGTAGGAGCAGCGATTGCGATTTTTGTAAAAACGAAAAACAAACGACTTCGTAACGTAATTAAAGGTGCATTACCAGTTGGATTTTTAGGAATTGGCGAACCGTTATTATACGGGGTTACATTACCACTTGGGAAACCGTTTCTTACCGCTTGTTTAGGTGCAGCTGTCGGCGGTGCATTCCAAGCAGTTATGAAAACAGCGGCACTTGGAATTGGCGTATCAGGATTATCTTTAATTCCGTTAATTGCTGATAATAAATATTTATTATATTTCCTTGGATTAGTAGTGGCATATACGTTCGGATTCATCTTTACGTACTTCTTCGGATTCAAAGAAGAAATGGCAGAAAACATATAGAGAAAGGGATTCCTTTCTCTTTTTCTATTCATAGAAAGGGAGATTCATATGATAGGAGTTTCAATTTACCTTGCAAAAGAACGAGTGAAGAAACAAGAAGAGTGGCTAAAAGTAGCGAAGGAAAACGGATTTACATCTATTTTTACATCATTGCACATTCCTGAAGATGATCCAAATACGTATAAAGAGTTAATTCAAATACTTGGGAAGCAAGCTCTCGAAAATGAAATGGAATTAATGGTTGATGTTTCTCCGAAATCGTTACACCATTTAGGTATGACGTACGAAAATGTCGAGGAGTTAGTAAACTGGGGCATTACTGGTTTACGAATGGACTATGGCATTGCGCCGAAAGAAATTGCACGCGTATCCCATAAAATGAAAGTAGCTTTAAATGCGAGTACGATGACAGATTCATTTTGGGAAGAGTTAATCATAGAAAATATAAAGGTAGAGAATGTAGAAGCGTGGCATAATTTTTATCCACGTCCAGAAACAGGACTAGCAAAATCATTCTTACAAAAACAAAATGAATACTTACATGAGTGCGGAATAAAAACGATGGCATTTATTCCGGGAGACGGTGAAAAACGTGGTCCGCTATATGAAGGCTTACCGACGTTAGAAAAGCACCGTAATATGCGCCTGCTTGAAGCGTACTTAGAACTTGTACAAGATTGTGGTGTCGATAAGGTGTTAATCGGGGATATAAGCGGAAGTGTAGAAAGTGTACAAGAGATAGCAAGTGCGAGTAGAGGAATTATTCCGCTGCGGTATGAGCCATTAATAGAGAAAAATGAAGTATTAAAAATGGTAGAACAAGTGCACACAAATAGACTAGATCCAGCTCGTGATGTCATTCGCTCTGTAGAATCACGAGAAGAAAACAAGGTGATTGTACAGCCGATGCCTACCATTGTAAGAAAGAAAGGCAGCATTACAATTGATAATGAATTGTATGGTAGATATGCTGGAGAGATGCAAGTTGTTGTACAGGATTTGCCTGTAGATGAGAAAGTGAATGTTGTTGGAATGGTTGTAGAAGAAGACTTGTCTTTATTGCCGTATGTTGGTGCTGGAAAAATGTTTCAACTTTTTTTGTGCGATAGAGTAAAAGCCTGAATTAGCGCTATTTTGTAAGAAAACATTATCCGTAAATGGGATAATGTTTTTTGTTTTCTTTAAAAAAGTATTTGACGAATGAAATGAAATAACGTATTGTTTTGACTTGTAAATAAAAGTTCACCATAACAAAACAAAAAGGAGAGTTCAAAATGAACCAATATATTGGGAATTTAATTATTCGTATCGTGTTAGGAGTGACATTCTTTGCGCACGGTTTAGCGAAGTTTCAATCAGGTATCGATAACGTAGCAGGATGGTTTACAAGTATCGGCTTACCGGGTGGTCTTGCGTATGGCGTGGCAACTGTGGAATTAGTTGGTGGTATCTTATTAATTATCGGTTTAGGCGTAAAATATGTAGGATTGTTATTTGCACTTATTTTAGCTGGAGCTATTGTAAAGGTAAATGGAGCAGCAGGTTTATTAGGAGATGGAAAGAATCCAGGATATGAATTAGATCTTGCATTACTAGCAATGGGTGCGTATTTATTTGTTGTAAAAGCAGAAGGATATATAGATCGTTTCTTAAAAGAGAAAGTAATGAAAACGAAGTAAACTTATTTATAAATTGTTGACTTGAATCATCATTGTAACTATAATGATTACAACGTGTAGATTAAGAGTAAAACAATTTAAAATTTTTTTTGCGCAAGATGTAATGATATTGGTTACATCTTGTGCAAAAAATAAATAAAATGGGAGGAAGTAACATGCCTAAATCAAATTTAGAAATTATTCGAAGTACATATGAAGGATCGGCTTCTTCGAATGCAAAACATTTAGCAGAAGCCCTCTCTGAAAAAGTAGAATGGACAGAGGCAGAAGGATTCCCGTATGGGGGAACTTATATAGGTTTGGAAGCAATAATGGAAAATGTATTTAGCCGATTAGGATCAGAATGGGATGATTATAAAGCGAGTGTAAATATGTACCATGAAGTAAACGCAAAAGATGTAATTATTGCGGAAGGTGTTTATTCAGGAGTTTATAAAGAAACGGGAAAATTATTTGAAGCAGATTTTGTTCACGTATGGCAGCTGGAAAACGGAAAAATCATAAAATTCAAGCAATATGTGGATAGTTATATTGTACAAGAAGCGATGAAGGTTTAAAATGAAATAAGGAAAAAAATGGAATCGGCTGTGCGCAGGCGATTCCATTTGTTTATGTGATTATTAGGGGAATGGGGAGTACATAATATGAAAAAATGGATAATAGGGGCCATTACAATGATTGTAATTGCGATAGGAGCTGTATTCGGTGTTACTAAACTGCTTAATTATATAGAGGAAGAGGAGAAGAGTCTTAAAACACAAAAAGTGATGAGCCAACAGGACAAGAAAGTTGCGGAAGAGAAGCCACAGTTTAGTGAGGATGAAATTATTTCTACCATGCATAGGATGGTACATCAAAAAGTGAAATCCTCTGAAAAATGGGGATTTATTGAAATGACAAATAAGGAAATTGTTAGTGCCAAGAAGGTGGTAGAAAGTAGTACAAATTTTAAATATAAATCAAAGCTACTTGCCACTTTAGAGCGCTGGGAGAAAGGGGATTTTTCACAAACGGTCGAGGAGCATAACTTTTTGTGGGAAATTCAAGGTGGTGATACTGGAAAGGCAACAGAACGTTTATCGCCAGAAGAAGAAAAGCAGTATGTGAAAGAAATGAAAGGTAAATAAAAATATCGCCACTTTGGTGGCGACATTTTTTTGTTAAGAATGTTTCCGCATTAAAGCTCTAGTTGGCTGAACAGCAACCGTTTTGAAATGGGAAAATAAATAACATCCCGTTACAACGATCATTGTCCCTACAATTTGTATCCACGTTAGTTCTTCACCGAGGAAAAGGAATGCTAAAATAGCTGTGAAAATCGGATTGAAATTTAGAAAAATACCGGATGTCGTAGCTCCTAATTTTTGTACGCCAATATTCCAAAACACCATACAAAGAACTGTTGAAATAAGCCCTGTATATAAAAGGGATGTGATGAAGGAAGTATTTATATTTGTAACAGTGAAGCTCCCAATGTTAAATGGCAGTAATAAAATAACACCGAAAATACCAGAGTATAATGTTGCCATGAGCGGTGTAGTTGTTTTTGTTGCCCATTTACTGCAAACAGAATACATGCCCCAAATACAAACAGCCGCAAGCATCCATAAATCGCCGCTATTAAAATGTAGTGAAAATAAAAGTGCAAAGTTACCTTTTAATAGGACAAGAATAACCCCAAAGAATGAAAGAATCATGGATAGAATTTGAAGTGTATTTACCTTTTCTTTTAGAAATAATACTGAAAATAGTGCAATGGAAATCGCATTTAATGTAGAAATAAGCCCTACATTTGTTGCGGATGTTTTTTCTAGTGCTAGAAATTGAAAGATGTTAAAAAGAGCGACCCCTGAAATCCCCATAAGTATTAACGGAAGTATTGCAGCACGAGGTGGAATGATTTTCTTTTCTTTAAACCAAACCATCGGTAATAAACAAACAATCGCAATCATCCATCTTAAACTTGTAAGTGTCATCGGAGACGCGTGATCAACGAGCGATTTTCCAACGACGAAATTTCCTCCCCATAATAAGCTCGTTAGTAATAGTAAAAAGACATAAAAATAAGGCATATTAAAATCCCCTTTGTTTTAATCAATGTGAATTGTAAATAATTTTAGCATTTTTCTTTAATATGTAATATATTCTTTTGTATAATGGAGAAAAGTCGATAAGATATTTTGTTTTGAATACTATTTACGGAAGAATATTCAGTTTTATTTAGATTATAAGGTGTTTTTTCGAATAATCATCGGTAATAAAAAGGGGGAATTTTGATGGAGTCGTCAGTTATTAAAGTGTTAGATGATTTAGACGTACAAATTTTAGATATATTGCAGAAGGAGTCTCAAGTAAGTAATGCAGAGCTTGCGCGACGCGTTAACTTATCACCAGCTGCGATGCATGCGAGAATAAAAAGATTAGATGGAGAAGGGTTCATTGATAAGCAAGT
Organism: Bacillus cereus group sp. BfR-BA-01309; assembly: GCF_022664315.1. NCBI lineage: Bacteria > Bacillati > Bacillota > Bacilli > Caryophanales > Bacillaceae > Bacillus > Bacillus cereus group sp. BfR-BA-01309. The sequence continues at coordinate 145,368 of NZ_JAKUHE010000010.1, read as the reverse complement.
AGCCATTTTAAATCAAGAAAAGCTTGGTTTTGATTTGTTATGCTTCATTTTTATGAGTACAAATATTCATAAATCAGATAAACTTGACGTGTTGGAAAAAGAATTAGAATCGATGCCGGAAGTGTTAGAATGTCACTGTTTAACAGGAGAGTATGATTATTTATTAAAGGTTGCAAATCGTGATCGTAAAGAGCTGGAACAGTTTATTAGAAAGCTGAATAAGCTTGGGATTACAAGGATACAGACGAGTTTAGCACTTCGTGAAATTAAATATTCGACAGTATTACCGATACGAAATGAGGAACCGAGCATCGATTAGATTGCTTGGTTTTTTGTTTATATAAAGTGATTGACGGGGATAGAGGAGAGATGTATTATTATATAAAATTATGTATTAAAATTCACATCTGTTTATAGATATTAATATCGGGGGCAAGGGGATAGAATATGAAAATCTTTAATGCAGTTACGAGTGATGTGAAAGAAATTTACAGTCTCATTGAAGCTTATGCAAAAGAAGGAGTGGTTTTACCGCGTTCACTTTTGTCTCTCTTTCAATATTTACAATGTTTATATGTTATGAAAGAAGGGGAAGAAATTGTTGGAGTTGCTGGTTTACATGTGTTAGGGGAGGACCTTGCAGAAGTTCGGTCATTAGTCGTTTCGCATACATATGCAGGAAAAGGAATCGGACGTATGTTAGTGAACCATCTAATAAATGAGGCAGCGAAAATAAAAGTGAATAGAGTCATTTCTTTAACATATGAAACGGAATTTTTTCAAAAGTGCGGGTTTGATTTTGTGAATAGAGAGGTGTTACCAGAGAAAGTATGGATTGATTGTAGACATTGTCCAAAGGTTGATTATTGTGATGAGGTGGCGATGATTCGGTATGTTGGGTGAAAGTTTCAGAAAGAAAAAAGTCCCACTATTATTTACGTAATAGTGGGACTCTATATTTTAGGGGAATTAAGAGTTTGAATTCGTTTTTCTTACAGCAAAATTAAAAATGGGATTTTTAAGCTCATAGTTATAAGTATAACCATCGACAAGCCCTACAACTTTATCACTGTCGTAAAGATCAAGCATAAATTGTGCCATTTGTTTTGCGGTGTGGAATTTCGGTACAACATTATCGTATTGGAACTCATTAATATCCAATGAACGTTTTGCAAATTCTGTTTCAGTTGCACCAGGTGCTAAAACCTTTGCTTGCAGTTTTGCACCTTGTTCTTTCAATTCGTGAGATAAACCTTCTGTAAATGCACTTACATAGAATTTCGTAGCGCAATACGTAATAGCATCAGCGACAATTGTGTATCCACCGCCTGATGAAACGTTAATAAGTTGTGTGCCATCAGCCATGGAATAATCTCGAACGAAAAGAGAAGAGAGTATTGTTAGTGCTTCTATATTGACATGTAACATCGTTTCAATTTTGTTTAAGTTTTGTTCAGCAATTGAGGCGAAATTACCAAATCCTGCGTTGTTAATCCACGTTTCAATTTGAAAGGCTTGTAGGCTTTCATAAAGCTTATAAACATTCTCCGTGATAGATAAATCAGTTCTTCGAATAACAACATCCAATTCTGGATTCATTTCGTTAATTTTTAATTTTAATCCGTCTAATTCTTCTTGTCTTCGAGCGACAAGTATTAAGTTCTTTCCACGAGATGCAAAGGCTAAAGCCGATTCATAGCCAATTCCAGAACTAGCGCCAGTAATAACAGTGTATTTCATATAAAATCCCCCTAAGTTCAAATAAATGTATTATGGTTAGATTTTATTTGTTAGAGTATACTCTAAGTCAAATGTTTTTTATTAATTTGATAAGGCTATAAAATATATGAGGATGAGCATGTGGAGGGAGTGAGAGTATGTACACAATTAGCGAGGTGGCTAAATTAATAGGAGTGAGTACACATACACTACGTTATTATGAAAAGGAAAATATATTAATTGCAAATCGCGATACAAATGGGAATCGACTTTATGAAGAATCACATATAAAGTGGTTGCAGTTTGTCATGAAATTAAAACAAACGCAAATGCCAATAGCGAAAATTAGAGAATATGCTAGGTTATATTTAGAAGGGGAGCATACAACCGAATCCCGTTTACAGCTCCTAGAAAATCATAGGAAATCTATTCAGATGCAAAGAGAAAACTTAGTCATTACAGAAAAGATGCTTGAGAATAAGATTATTGCATACAAGGCCTCTTTGGAAAATAAATAGAAAACATATATATGATGAAAATTGATTTAATCTCACAGTGTGCTGGAAAATAAAAAAGAGTAGTTAGCAAACGCTAACTACTCGGTAAATTGGATGTGAAAATTTAGTGTGTATATCTTCATAGTAGATAAATTATGATTTCTTGAATGTGATTTATCCCGCTTTAATGGGCAGTAAGACCCCCACTGATTAAAGTTTCACTCTATTTTGGATCAAGTGAACATGCGATTGAATTGGATTATGAAAGATGAAAAATAAAAAGAGCAGCTAGCAAACGCTAACTGCTCTATTAAAGGGATATCTCCAAGGGGGAGTGGAGAAAATATTATGTTACTAGCAGTATTGACAGATTATTAAGAAATATACAAATCGGATGAAATAAATTTTAAATATTTTTTCGGCGTTGACAGTTCATAAAATATCCATGTACAATACTTATGAATGACATTCAGTCATTTTTTCCGTGGCAGGATGTAGTTAGCTTAGAAACGGAACAAATACAATGGTAAATGAGGATGATAGTTGTTTATATATAGTAGTGATGAAAGAGAATATTTTTTAAAACAAAAATGACTGATAGTCAGTCATAAGAGGTGAGAGGTATGAAAAGTAGAGCTTGGTTATATGTCATATTAACGTGTATCTTTGAAATTTTTTGGGTGTTTGGTTTTAATACGGCCGATACTTGGTGGCATTGGATTATTATTTTAGGAGTTATCGCTATTGATTTTCACTTTCTTTCTAAAGCGTGTGAACATCTTGCGACAGGAACTGTATATGCCATCTTTGCTGGAGCTGGTACGGTAGGTACGTTCTTAATGGATGTATTCCTTTTTGGCGGAAGTTTCAGTGTAGGAAAGTTATTCTTCATCGTGATGGTTGTAGCTGGCGTTATCGGTTTAAAGCTAGCTGATAATAAAGAAGAAACTATGGAAGGGGCTGCTTAAAGATGGGTTGGTTTTTCGTATTTTGTGCTGCAATTAGTGAAATAGTCGGTGTGATCGGTCTAAAAATGTATAGTAAAGATAAAACATTAGCAAATGGTGCGCTTTATATAGGCGGCTTTGCTACATCCTTTGCATTCTTGTATACATCTTTCTTATTTTTACAAGTAAGTGTCGCATATGCGGTTTGGATTGGTATTGGAACAGCAGGTGCCGTTTTATTAAACATGTTCCTGTTTGGTGAGTCGAAAAGTAAAGCACGTATCATTAGTGTGGCTCTTATTGTATGCGGAGTGACAGGATTAAAGGCTCTTTCGTAAAAATATATTGTATCTCCTAACAAGTCGTTAGGAGATTTTTGTTATAAAAAGTACACGATAATTGACAGTACAGCTAGTTATTTTATAAAATGAGTGACAGTCATTCAATACGCGTATGAAAGGGTTCAGATGATGAATAAAAAAGAGAAAATTGTCTATGCAGCTATTGAAGTGTTTCAGGAAAAGGGCGTTGAAAAAACGAAGATTTCTGATATCGTGAAATTAGCTGGTATTGCACAAGGAACTTTCTATTTATATTTTCCTTCTAAGTTATCTGTTATGCCTGCAATAGCAGAAGTGATGGTTGAAAAGATGATACTTGCAGTGAAAGAAAAAGTGCAAAATGATGCGCCTTTCTCAAGCAAAGTGACGCAAGTAATAGATGCGGTATTTAACTTCATAGCTGAGTATCGTGAAATACAAGCTTTAATGTATGCTGGTCTTGCATCTACAGAACATATAAAAGAATGGGAAGCTGTGTATGAGCCTCTTTATATGTGGCTAAGCGAGTTTTTAAATGAGGCGAAAGAAGCTGGTGAAATTCGCGATTCGGTTCACGCGGAGCGAACAGCGAAGTTATTTATCGCTCTTGTTGAATCAGCAGCGGAACAAGTTTATTTATATGATCATAAAGATGAAGAGCAAGTCGAGCTACAAAAGGCAGAAGTACTAGATTTTTTAACACATGCACTACATATAAAGAAATAGTGAGATGAACCTGTCTGAAAAGGTAGGTTCATTTTTGAGGAAAACTGAATGATAGTCATTCACCTAATGCTTATGTATGTGTGGAAGGATAGTGTGAAATTCTAATGAGTGGAGGCATCTCTACTCATGATTAGCCCACAAATAGCAGGATAAAGAAAAAGCTTCTTGGGCATTATTTTTTTGAGGAACTTAAGGGAAGAGGTGTTAAAAAGTGAAGAAACCGATAAAAGAACAAAAGATGGTATTGGTCATTCTTTTGAGTAATATATTTATCGCTTTTTTAGGGATTGGATTAATCATTCCGGTTATGCCGTCCTTTATGAATGACATGAGTTTAACAGGGAAGACGATGGGATATCTCGTTGCAGTGTTTGCAATGGCTCAGCTCATTACGTCACCTATTACAGGCCGGTGGGTTGATCTTTACGGCAGGAAGAAAATGATCATCATTGGATTATTTATTTTTGGTGTTTCAGAACTTCTTTTTGGATTAGGAAAAGATGTGTGGATGCTTTATGCAGCACGGGTGTTAGGCGGAATTAGTGCTGCGTTTATTATGCCTGGTGTTACGGCATATGTTGCGGATATTACCTCTATGCAAGAACGTCCAAAGGCGATGGGATATTTATCTGCGGCAATTAGCACTGGATTTATTATAGGGCCTGGAATTGGCGGATTTATTGCAGAGTACGGTATACGTGTGCCGTTTTTCGTTGCAGCAGCAATTGCCTTTATAGCATGTGTAATTTCGATCTTTATTTTGAAAGAGCCGTTAACGAAGGAAGAACTTGCAGAGATTTCTGCTAATACGAAAGGATCAAGTTTTATTGGTGATTTAAAGAAATCATTACATCCAATGTATGCAATTGCATTTATTATCGTATTTGTACTCGCATTCGGATTATCAGCGTATGAAACTGTGTTTAGTTTATTTTCTGATCATAAGTTTGGATTTACACCGAAAGATATTGCCGCAATTATTACGATTAGCTCCATCTTTGGTGTAGTTGTGCAAGTATTTATGTTTGGCAAATTGGTTGATATGTTTGGTGAAAAAGTGTTGATTCAAATATGTTTAATTGTAGGTGCAGTATTAGCGTTCGTTTCAACTATAGTCTTTAATTATTGGATTGTACTCCTCGTTACTTGCTTCATTTTCTTAGCATTTGATTTACTTCGTCCAGCTTTAACGACGTTTTTATCAAAAGCAGCCGGAAAAGAGCAAGGATTCGTTGCTGGTATGAACTCGACTTATACGAGTTTAGGAAATATCGCAGGACCAGCGATGGGCGGAATATTATTTGATATGAATATTCATTATCCATATGCATTTTCAGGAGTTGTTTTAATAGTTGGTCTCGGTATCACATTTATGTGGCGAGAGAAACAGCTAGCTGAAAGTTTTGCGAAGTAATAAAACCCCTTACGACGGTAAGGGGTTTTTGTTTTATAAACTTAATCCAAATCGTTTTAATTCAATGAAAATCCCCTCTAATTGCTTTCCTTTATCCGTTAATGTGTACTCTACACGAGGCGGAACCTCTGGATATACTTTTCTCGTTATAATGCCTTGAGACTCTAATTCTTTTAGTCGAAGCGATAATGTTTTCGGACTAATCCCGTCCATTGATTTTTGTAAATCACTAAAGCGCAATGTTCCTTCGATAAGAAGGTCGCGAATGATTAAAAACGTCCATTTTGTACGAATTACATCAAGCGTTTTAGCGATAGGACAAGGTATGCCAGGTAAACCTTTCGTTAATTCAACTGGATCTATATTGTTCATGGAACTAGCCTCCATAAAATTTTTTTGAATGAATTTGCTTTATAGTATCACAAAACTATACTTTTAGTAACTATATGAAAAAAATATCACTACTTCCATTAAGGAAGTTAGTGCATATACAATAGCAATACGAAATACAAAGGGTTTAGATGAAGAGGAGGTGATTTTCATTGGAATAAAAAAGTTGTTTGGATTCCTTAGTTTGTTTGTTGTTTGTATTGTACTTGTAGCATGCAGCGTGGAAGAAAAAACGGAAGTCCAGTTATTAAAAGAAATGCCAAAGCCAAAAGCAATGACAATTGATCCCTCACTAAGTAAAAAAGAAGCGACCGAAATGGTTCATGCAGCGCAGCGTTTTTATGCATTTTGGGATACAGGTAAGGAGGAGCTTATTCCGCAGACTGTTACTGAAAATTTTCTCGATAATACATTGCCGAAAGGGCGACCACAAGGCACGGAAGGATTAAAGTTTGCGGCACAAAACTTTCATAAAGTCGTTCCTAATATACATTGCGAGATTGAAGATTTATTAGTCGTCGGTGATAAAGTAACAGCTCGTCTTTCTTTTACAGGAACGCATAATGATAAGAAAATCAATTTTTTCGCCATTGATATGTTACATGTGAAAGACGGAAAGATCACGGAAGACTGGCATTTAGAAGATAATCTTACGCTGAAACAGCAACTGGGGTTAATAGCTGAGGAATAAAATAAGGGAGAGAAAAGCGATGAAAAATATATTTATTATAAATGGACATGAAAAATACGGTACGAAAGAAGGACGTTTAAATAGAACGTTAGTTGATTATATGGTAACGGTATTAAGTGAGAAACATCATGTGAAAACAACGACGGTTCAAGATGGCTATAGTATTAAGGAAGAACAAGAGAAGTTTTTATGGGCCGATGTTGTGATTTATCAAACACCGATTTACTGGTTTAGTGTACCGGGCTTATTTAAAACGTATATGGATGAAGTATATGAATACGGTTTGTTCTTTAAAGGTGCTGATGAATATGGGACAGGTGGTTTATTAAAAGAGAAAGAGTATATGTTTTCTACAACTTGGAATGCGCCTGAGAAAGCATTTGGAGATAAGACGAAGTTCTTTGAGGGAGAAAGTTTAGAGTCAACGCTTAGCCACTTACACCGCGTGCAAAAGTTTCTCGGCATGAGTCCGTTAAAGAGTTTTGCTTGTTATGATGTGGTGAAGAATCCGGATATTGAACAATATTTATTGAACTTGAAAGATCACTTAGATGGAGTAATTAAATAATATTTTGTATCTGTATGTGAAGAAGGTACTACTAGGGATGTAGTACCTTCTCTTTTATGAAATACGTTGAAAATCTTTACTTATACAGGACTCTTTTAGTTTTTTTGATTTGATTAAACGTTTAATATCAGAAATGTTATCGTATGAAAGCTGAGTGTGATAATAGTTAATGTACTCAAGTAATGCAAAAATATAAATAAATAGAGTGAATGATAGCCCACCTAAAGGTAAGTGGGGATACCAAATTACAAAATCAATAGTAAACGTAATAAATCCTGTGATAATGAATGCTATATTTATCTTTTTAAGTATTTTTAAATATTGAATCACCCTAATAGGTGTAACAGATGTTTTCTCTTTTTTTAGTCGTTTCCACTTTACGTACCAGTAAAGTGTTCCTTGTAATAAGATAAACTCTAAAAGAAGAAATGAGACCCAAAAAGAATATAGGGAATATAAATGTAACGTAGGATAAGCATAATTAAGTAAGTAGCTTGTGAAAATAAAAGTAATGACTGAAAATAACTCACCTGTGTATAGATAGGAAAGTCTTTTTTCTAGGGTGCGTTTCATGGTTCCTCTCCTTTTATCCAGCATTAACGGGCAGTGGGGAGGAACAAAACCCCCACTGATTAAAGTTTCACTTTATAATGACTCACATTTTAAGACATGGATGGCTGTATCCATAACTTCGCAAAATTTGCCCAGCCGAATGAATCAATTGTTACGTTTTTTAAAGAAGACGGATATGTTTTTCTTTTTAAAACGTGATAGTTAAATAAAATGATGTGTTCTGCTTGTAAAAATTCTTCGATTTCATACATGAGCTCATAGCGCTTCTCTTTATTTTCTTCTAATAAAAAGGTATCAAGTAAACAGTTAATTTGGTTTTCATAGTGCGGGTCCATGAACCGATTTACGAAGCAACTTTTATTTTTAAATACATTTAAGAATGCAAGTTCATGATCAGCAGCAAACACTTCTCCCATGAAAATAATATCGGCATGTTTATCGATAGAATGATCCATATAATCTGAAACGAGAAATGGATGAAGTTCTACGTGTATTCCTAATTGTTCACAGCGTTCCTTTAGGAAATGTGCGTCATTTGCACTATCTTTAAATGCGAAGAAGTAAATATGTATCGTTTCTCCATTATAGGTGCTCTTTTTTAAATACTCTTTCGCTTTTTCTAAAGAGTAGGACCTTTTAGTAGCTTGGCGGCTTCTTTCAGGGAAAAAGCTTGATGCGGCAATTGTTCGTCGGCCATCTATGCTATGAAGTATCGTTTCAACGTCATATATTTCTCTCCAAGCTTTTCGAAAATACATGTCGTGATGAGGACCAGGTTTTGTAAAATTGAAGCTAGCATAAATACAACCTATTTCTTCTATTTGTATATCATGTCTTTCATTTTCCTCTTCATTTGGTAGTTCATAATCAGCATCGATTTGCACATGATCAGGAATACCCCAAAATTCAATACGGTCTAATAACGCGCGCTCTTTAAAATAATGGGTGAACGCTTCGAGTACGATATTATCTTCAGAGTAATGAGTAAGTTTGAAAGGTCCAGTACCTATATAATGATGATTTTGAATACTAGCATCACATGGCAAAATTGCTAATTGCATGGAACTTACATAGTGTAAGAAAAATAAATTTGGCTTTGCTAAATGGAATCGAATTTGCAGTGGTGATGGTGTTTCAATTTGAACAATTTCTTCTGTTAACCATTCGAAAGGAGAATGCATTTGCTTTAATCGTTCAAATGAAAATTGTACATCTTTAGAAGTTAAAACTGTTTCGTTATGAAAATATATATCCTTTCGTAAATAAAAGGTCCACGTAAGTCCGTCTTCACTTAATTCCCACGTATGTGCAATGTGTGGTTCCATCTTTTCAGTAACATCGTTATAAACGACTAACGTGTCAAAAATTTGACTCGTAAGATGGCTCTCTGTAGTTACAGCGACAAAAGCCGGATCTAATGGGAATATCTTTCTCGATATAGGAATTTTTAATATGTCGTACATATCATTTGAAGGTTCGTATCCAAAATGATGATGTAGTTTATTTTCTATCTTTTTTTGAAGTGCAAGAGGTAGCGGTTCTTTTAAAAGAAGAAAGATATCCTTTAATTTTTCTTGCGCTAACAGTTCATCTGTGTAGGATTCAATCGCTTCTACGAGACTATGTATAAATAGAATTTCCGTTTTATTCCCGCGGCCTCTCCCTGGAGTCCAGTGAATGAATTGCTCCTCACTCATTTTCTTTAATAAAATTTTTACGTTTTTCGTACTGCAATATAAAATATCCGCTAATTCTTGTAAGCTATTTCGGATATGCTGTTGATCTTGTGCGTGTAATCTTAACCGGATGTAATAGTCCATAATTTTCATATATACACTTCCTTCTATCATAAAAGAGGAAACTCTTTAGAATATTCTAACCTTTTTCTTCCTCTTTTTCAAAGTAAAATAAGTAAGCATAAGGAGGGGGAACAATGGGATTTTGGAGTATGCATCGAAATATAAAAATTAGAATTATAACTTCGTTTTTAACACGTGCTGTGTCCACGATGATTTTTCCATTTATGGCGATTTACTTTTCAATAAAGTTAGGTAGTGCGATTGCAGGTGCATTGCTACTCATTAATGTCATAGCTTCATTAGTAATTGGTTTATACGGTGGATATGTGGGAGATCGGCTCGGTCGTAAAAAGGTGATGATTATCGGTCAAAGTATACAAGTCATTTCCATCGCTTGTATGGGGGTTGCGAATTCGGATTATGTAGACTCACCGTGGTTAACATTTATCTTTATGTTAGTGAATAGTTTAGGATCTGGACTTATGAATCCTGCGACAGAGGCGATGTTAATTGACGTGAGTACACCGGAAAACCGAAAAGTGATGTACAGCATTAACTACTGGGCAATTAATTTATCAATTGCAATTGGAGCGATATCTGGCGGATTACTATTTGAGAACTATAGATTACAATTGTTTATCGGATTAACAGTTATTGCAGTTATTACTTTATATGTGATGGCTGTATATATGGAAGAAGTGTATGTAGCACGAAAAGCGGTAGAGAAGAAAAATGTATTAAAAGATATGGCGGATAGTTATAAAGTCGTGATGAAAGATAGAACGTTTTTAATTTTTTGTGCAGCAAGTATATGTACATTATCTTTAGAGTTCCAAATTAATAATTATTTAGGGGTACGTTTGCAGAAGGAATTTGAAACGGTGCACTTTTTATTTTGGAATGGTTTTACATTTGATTTAACAGGTATTCGCATGCTGAGCTGGATTTCAGCAGAAAATACAATTTTAATTGTATTATGTTCAGCGCTTCTTATTAAAATGATGAAACGCTTCAATGATTTAAAAATTTTATATGTAGGTTTATTCATTTATACAATTGGCTTTACAATACTCGGAACAAGCAATAGTTTATGGATCTTATTAATCGCAGGGCTTTTCCAAACAGTAGGAGAGATGATGTATGTGCCAGTACGTCAATCTATAATGGCAGATATGGTGCCAAATGAGGCGAGAAGTTCTTATATGGCGATTAATGGGATGGTCTTTCAAGTGGCAAAAATGAACGGGGCATTAGGTGTTATGTTAGGCTCATTTCTTGCATCTTGGGGCATGAGTGCTCTGTACTTTATCGTTGGTATGAGCAGTATTTTATTATTTATGAAGGCGATAGGGAAAGAGAAGTATGAGGATGAGAGAGAGGTTTCTCAGATTGGGTAAAACTATATAAAAAGCGAACCAGTTATACTGGGACTCGCTTTTTATATGATTTTTAGAACGGATCAACTTCAGCTAAGTCTGGAGTGGTGCTAGGCTGTAGCAAAAGATTTTTTAACGTTCCTACTTCAGAAAGAGCTACTAATATGTAGCCACTAATTAGTACAATAAGCCCAATGACGCGTAACGTTTGTAAACTCACTTCATTATTATTCGTTTCCGGTGGATTTGGGGGCGTTGAAGGCGGATTATTATTCATAAATAAGGCTCCCATCTTTTGTATTTATCCCGCGTTAACGGACAGTAAAACTCCCACCTCAAAATTCAGTTGGAGCAAAGCAGTTCGGTGGGAGATCAACTGTCCGTAAACGTCCGATTGGTGAAGGCTAATAATCAGTGGGGGATGAACAAAACCCCACTGATTAAAGTTTCACTTTATATATGTGTAAAATCATTAGTTAACTTATGGATAGGAATTGTATAGTCATTTTCACTATATGAGAATTGCCTATGAAAAGTGATTAGAAATTTCGGAACGAAAAAAGAGGCTGTGATGTACAGCCTCTTTTTTCGTTAAAATGCGGAAATGCGTTTCTTCGTTTTTGGTACAATAATAAATTTGATCCAGAGTAACCCGACAATCATAATGATAAGGCTATGTAAAAATTGACCTGTAGCAATGAGTATAACACTTGAAAATACAATGAGTTGAATGCTTAGTAATATAAAGATTAAGCGAAGAAATTGGTTCATTCGTTTTTCAGTATCAATTGGATATAATGCTACAATAATATTTCCTGAAAAATATTTCCACAGGGAACGTAGCTGCATAGAGATCATATATAGGACGATGTAAGCGATAGCGCCTTTTACGTATATGTTTGGTATAAAATATAAGGCGAAGGCACCGATTAAGCCTAAGCGAATATATATACCGAAATAATCATTCCCGCGTAAAAATGCGAGTGTATGTAAATAGAAGAAAGTTGCTCTTTTTTTATGTAATAAAGGTTCAATCCAATTTGTAAGCCATTTTCTTTTATTTACTTGCTTATTCAGTTGTGGAACATCGGTGAAAATGCTAGCAAATTGATAAAAACGAACATTCATTTTTTCTTCTTGTTCGATTATGTAATCCCACGGTATTCTTTTTGTAGGCTGTTTTTTCGTATATAGAAGCAGGAAAGCAAGTAATAAGAGCAATCCGCTTAATATGAGAACATGTGCTGAGTAAAACAGCATGTAAATGATTAGGGCGTTACAAGCAATACGAATAATGAACCATATGTTTTTTTCATGGCTATCACGCCACATCCAATGTATGTACATATTCCAAGCTTTCGTAATCATTAAAACGATAAAGATTGTACATAAGAAAGGTACCGTTACTTGTAATGATTGCATTGCAAGTGGAACGAGAATCAGGAACGTAAATAATAATGGGAAAAGCTGAATGATGTAATTATATAGAAGAGATTTTTTAAAATAAGATGTTAGTTTCTCTTCTAATGCAAGCAAATAGACAGCATCAGGCTTTTGAATAAATGTACGGATCGGGCATCTCGTTATAATGAATGTAAGTACAATCGTGATGAGTAGTAAAGATATTCCTTTAGAAGGAGATGCTTTTAGAAACTGAGCATAGTAGTATGCGCCAACACATGAAATAAAGATAAAGCTATATAGTAAACCGTTAATCATACGTGCAAAGTATGTAATGATATTTTGCATATGTTGTTGGAAGCGACTGCTCCATAGTGATTCGATTGACATGTTTTTCACCTCTTTGTTCTATTATATATGTTTTATAAAAGAAAAAACGAGCAAATTGCGTTATGCAACTTGCTCGTTTTTCTTTTCGTTATTTTTTTTCTGATCACGATTCATTAATGGATAGAAGGCAAAGCCGATTACGAATAAACCAATTCCGAGAAGGAACGTTTTTATATCGGATGCACCGGTTTTAATAACCCATAGTGCGTAGCAAAGTGCAATCACTGCGACTATACCATCTGTAATTCTTGCCCGCATTTCATTTTTATATGTTTCACCAGTTGCGACTAGTTTTAACTGGAAGATTGGTGAAACGAGATATGGAATGAGGTAGGCCAGTGTTGATACGGTAATAACGAATGTATAAGCTTCCGCAATAGTTCCTGATAATGTTGAGAATAAGAACACTTGCGACATAATGTTTGTTAATCGTAATGAGTAAATTGGACTTCCTTTTTTATTTGTTTTCGTGAAGAAGGAAGGGAAGAAACCTTCTTTTGCTGCTTGATACGGTACTTCTGAGCTTAATAAAATCCAGCCTAATATAGAACCGAATAGGGAAGTAAGAGCAAGTAATGCCATCAGTTTCCCGCCGCCATGACCCATTGCAGCGTTTAATGCATCTGCTAATGGACGTTCAGAAGCTTGTAATTTATCAACGTGAAGTACACCCATTGTTAAAATTGTAATTCCTAAGTAAATCGCAACTGTAATAAGTAATCCCGCAACTGTTGCGCGTTTTACTGTTTTAGGAGAGGTAGCACGGTTTGATAAAAGTACTGCCGATTCAATTCCGATAAATGCCCAAAGCGTTGTAAGAGCAGCTAAGTTTACTTGTGAAAGTAGGCCGTGTGATACACCTGATTTATCGATCATCGGTGTGTACCATTGTCCAAACTTAGAAGCTTCGAATGCAAATAACGTAACGACGATGAATAAAAGGAATCCAGTTACTTTCGTTGTTGTTGCTAAGAAGTTTAGCTTTCCAGCTCCGCTTACACCGTTTGTTAATATAATATGAGTTCCCCAAAGTAAGATGGAACAAATCGTAAATGTAATTAGTTTTCCGACTTCTATGTTAAAAGAGCCGATTGAAAATAGTAGTCGTGTATCTTTCATAATTGGGAAGAAGAGTGATAAATATCCCGCGAAAGATGTAATGATGGCAACGTTACTTGCCCAGTTTGCAACCCAATATCCCCATACCATACTGAAACCAGCCATTTTTTTCTTTTTTGGTGTTGAGAATAAAGCATATGCATGACTTTGTGGTCCTGTCGTTAAATCAGGACGACGAATTGCTAAATTACCGAAAACAAGAGCTAGCATTAAAACACCAAACCCTGTTGTTAACCAAGCTAAAGTGACACCGAGAGGGCTTGCTGTTTGTGCCAACGTACTTGGCACCATGAAAATACCAGCGCCAACCATGTTACCGACAACGAAAGCTGTTAGTACCCAAAAGCCCCATTTTTTTTGTTGCATAGAAAATACCTCCAAAGTTAGTATAACCAAGTCAAGCGAGGAGATATGTATGTCTTCTTAGTAGAGAAGAGAAGTCCCAAACAAAACAAAAAAAGCACGTAATTTGCCGCTACATGCTTTCTATCTTATAAGAAACCCACGACATACCTCTCGATAGCTCTCCACAAACGAAACGTTTCGTTTGTGACAGTTCTGCACTTATTAAATGCAGACCCAGCAAGTGTGCATGGTGGACACGACTTACTTCGGCAATCATTCCTTTCTCATTCCTTCATCAATGCCACTACATCTCCTGAAATGATACTCTTAATGACTGCAACCTCTACCTCACCGAGATACGAATGAGGATTTAAATATTAAATTAACGTAGTTAAGAGTAACAAATGAATTTTTATACGTCAATGGATATGGTAATAATCAGATTATAGAGAAGAGTTTGTGATTAAAAGAGAGTCAGGAAGGGCTGTAGCGTTTATTAGTTGTGTAGAAGAAATAGCGACAGAGTGAAGGTCAATTTTACCCCGCATTAATGGGCAATAAGACCCCCCACTGATTAAAGTTTCACTTTACAGTACAAAGAATTTTGTCTGAAAATCTTAATTCGAAGCATCTATTTTTTTAACAGGCTTCGTTTCATAAGAAGGAAAGAATAAGCTTTTCATTGAAATGATTAAGGTCATTTTAATGAAAGGAGAGGTTTGATTATGGAATTATCAAGATCTCAATTATTTGCTTTAGAGTACATTTCAAAATATGCAGAGAACGAAAAACGTGAGGCTAAAGCAACAATTAACCATATATTGAAAATGTCTAATATTACTGATGAAATGTTTGAAGAAGCTGTCGTTCATTTAAAATCAAATGCGAGGATTGCTTTACACTTTCATCCTGACAGATTAGATTCGAATATGAAAAATATTGCTGAAGCACTGTTTGAGCAAGGAATATATAAAAGTCAGTTTGAAACATTGCTATCTAATGGGAGTGTATCTGCTTATCCTGGTGGTGAACGTGACCTTTGGGAACAGAGAATATTTGGAGGCGCATATCAATTGGAAGGCGTAACGAATAATGAACGGTCCAAATATGGGGCGCTAAATGTAATGTTACATCCAGATGGACCTGCCCCGCGCTTTGGATCATGTTATTTTCTCTTATCTCCAAAAGTTTCTTATCGTTCTACATATACGTATTTAGATTCGCATCAAGATCCAAAAGAAAAAGGTACTTATGAAGAGTTTGATATGATTTTAGCTGCTCTTTTGGAAGAGACATTCGTAAGAGATTTTGCAATTGGTGAAGGGAATTTGACTCCAACAAGATTCATTCATCATTTACTAGCTAACTTGGAAAGGCCGTTTATAGATGTAGTAAACAAAGAGTCAGCTCGTAATCTTAATCATTATATTGAAGCACAGATTCATGGAGATATTTCTCTTAAAGAAGACGTGGAAGCGCTTGTTGTAGATCCTTCATTTAAGGGGACGAATGTAGGTAGAACTTTAGAAGAAATTTGTCTGAAGTATTTTATTGATTTGTATTGGCACAAGGGTTTTGTACTGATGGTAGATGAAGTTCCAATGGATTTTAGAGGTTCAAAAATGCCATCTTTGGCAAGGCGCATTGCACGAAATAATTGTATTGATGCACATATAATTGGTTCTGCTGCAATGGATTTGAAAAGTAATCCACTATCGTGGAGTGATCGCGGAACGTATGAAGAAGTGCTTCAGGAATTTAAATTATTATGGCATGTTTTAGTTCGATTTGGAAAACCAAATCGGAATTTGAAATAAATACGCTATTATTCTTGGAAGCATGTATATAAAAAGAAGCTGATCCAAAATCAGATCAGCTTCTACATATAAGATTAAACTAAGTTTAATACAGTTACTTTTTCACGTGTCATAGACTCAAGGCTCTTGCGAATACCTTGTGCGCCCATACCTGAACCTTTTACACCGATGAATGGGAAGTGGTCAGGGCCGCGCTCTGTGCGTCCGTTAATTTGAACAGAACCAGTTTCGATTTTGTTAGCAATTGCAAATGCTTTGTTAATGTCTTTTGTGAAGACACTTGCTTGTAAGCCGAACTCTGATTTGTTAGCAATCTCAATTGCTTGCTCATCTGAAGAAACACGGATGATTGGAAGGATTGGGCCAAATGGCTCTTCCCAAGCAACTTTCATTTCTTCTGTTACGTGGTCGATTAATGTTGGGTAAATTAAGTTACGCTCACGTTTGTTACCGATAACAATTGTTGCACCTTTTTCAACAGCGTCATCAACTAAACCTTGAACGAAGTCAGCAGATTTATCGTCGATTAATGGAACGATTGTGCTGTCTTGTTCTGGAGATCCAACTGATAGTTCAGCTACTTGTGCTTTTAATAAGCTAACAAGCTCGTCTGCAACGTTTTCGTGTACAAGTACACGTTTAATAGCTGTACAACGTTGACCAGAGTAAGAGAATGCACCGCTTACGATGTGATTTGCAGCATCTTGTAAGTCAGCATCTTCACGAACGATACCAGGGTCTTTACCACCAAGTTCTAATACAAGTGGAATCATTGCAGCTTTTTTCGCTAAATGTTTACCTGTGTTTGTACCACCTGTGAACGATACCATATTGATGCCTTCGTGTTCTACTAAGTAGTCACCAATTACAGAACCGCGTCCTGTCGCTACATTTACAAGGCCTTTTGGAAGGCCAGCTTTATGAAGTGCTTCCACCATTTTAATACCACTAATTGCACCTTGAGTTGCTGGTTTGAAAATAACAGCGTTACCCATAATTAATGCTGGTGCAAGTTTTGCAGCAGATAAGTTTACTGGGTAGTTAAATGGTGCGATTGCTAATACAACACCAAGTGGTGCGCGTTGGATGATCGCAAGTTTAGATTTCGTTCCGCCAGGGAAACTATCGCCCATCATGCTTTCTCCATGCATATGAAGAGCTTCTTCAATTGTGTAACGAATGAAATCAGCTGTACGAACAACTTCTTTCTTCGCATCTTTATATCCTTTACCGACTTCTTTCATAATGATATCGGCAATTTCATCTTGCATATTTACGAGCTCATCAGCCCATTTATATAAGTATTTTGCGCGATCTTGTAGAGAAGCTTCTGCCCATGATTTTTGAGCTTCTTTTGCAGATGCAATTGCTTCATCTACTTCTCCGCGAGTAATTGCTTGTACTTGTCCAATTACTTCGTGTAAGTATGGAGATGGAATTTCGATTGTTTCTCCTGAAGAGCTTTCTCTCCATTCTCCGTTTAAATAAAATTTGTACGTATTGCTAGTTGTCATGATTAGTCCTCCTAAAATAGCAACTTGTAAGAGTGAGTATAAGGTGATTGTAGGGTGTTTGATAACATTTTTCAAATGAAATGTTTGTGAAAACGATTTCTTGTTCTTTTTTTATTTTGTATGCCCTTTCTTACAGAAGATTCTTTTATTTCAAACGGATGTATCATTATGAATCGCCTTCATTTTTTTGTGATAAAAGATTATTTTATTCTATAGTTAAAAAAACAATTGACAGAATACTCAATAAAGTTGTAAGATTATAAATGGAAAATAAATGAAGGGGGTGTGCGTAATGATTGTAATCGTAAATGTAATGGGCTTAGCTCTGTTAAATGGCAGAAAACATTCATATCATTACGCAACCCGTACGGATATATAGGGCATCTTTGTCTTATAAAAAGCGTACGTTGCGTATATCGTAACGTACGCTTTTTATGCATTTCTGTGCATATCGTCAAGCGGCGGTATGCTTTTTTTTGTTTTCCGCGTTACTATATAAAACTTTGGAAGGTGGAAAAATGTGATGAGATTGTATGGATTACGAAATGTAAATGTGATGGGTCTGGATAGTGGATAAAGAAATGAGAGGGAAACGAGTACGAGAAGGGAGAGGTTACATTGTTATCAGTATTACTAAAGTTAAAATGGTTTTTTAAAGAGCATTGGAAGAGATATAGTATCGCCATTGGAGCTCTTTTAATTGTAAATATAGTTGAAGTTATTCCCCCAAAAGTGTTAGGGGTTACGATTGATAACATAAAAACAGGAACGTTATCGAATGAAGCAATTATGCAATCAATTCTTATTTTAATAGGGGTTACGATCGTTGGATACGGTCTTACTTTCGTTTGGCAACATCAATTGTTTGGAGGAGCATTCGTACTGGAGAAGACGATGCGCTCTAAATTTATGGGGCATTTACTTAAAATGACACCGACGTTTTATCAAAAAAATCGTACTGGTGATTTAATGGCGAGAGCGACAAATGATTTAAAAGCAATCGCTATGACAGCCGGTTTCGGTATATTAACGCTCGTAGATTCGAGTTTATATATGCTTACGATTGTCTTTATGATGGGGTTTACAATTAGTTGGGAGCTTACACTGGCGGCGCTTATACCGCTTCCGATTATGGCGTATGCGATGAATATATATGGAAAGAAATTGCATGAAAGATTTACAGTTGCGCAAGATGCGTTCGGTGATATGAACGATAAAGTATTAGAATCGATCGCTGGCGTGCGCGTTATTCGTGCATACGTACAAGAGAATGCAGATCAGGAAAGATTTCATCATTTAGGAGATGACGTCTACGAAAAAAATATGAAAGTAGCGAGAATCGATGCATTATTCCAGCCAACTGTGAAAATGCTTGTTGGTCTTAGTTATTTAATTGGTTTAGTGTATGGCGCGTATCTTGTATTTCAATCAAAGGTAACACTTGGTGAACTTGTTTCATTTAACGTGTATTTAGGGATGATGATTTGGCCGATGTTTGCAATTGGCGAATTAATTAATGTTATGCAAAGAGGAAACGCTTCGTTAGACCGTGTGAATGAAACGTTAGCGTATGAACCAGATGTAAAGGATCCGAAAAATCCAAAGCTTGTACAAGAGCCGGATTATATTCAGTTTGATGATGTTACCTTTTCGTATCCTTCATCAACTGAAACAAATTTAAAGAAGGTTTCATTTACATTAAAACAAGGGGAAACGCTTGGGGTTGTTGGGAAAACAGGAAGTGGAAAAACGACGCTCGTACGTCAGCTTCTTCGTCAATATCCGCTTGGAGATGGGGATATTGCAGTCTCTGATGTGACGTTAGATAACATAACGAATGAAAATGTACTCGGGTGGATTGGGTATGTACCTCAGGAACATATTTTGTTCTCAAAAACAGCGAGGGAAAATATTTTATTCGGGAACCGAGAAGCGACTGAAGAAGAACTCGAGAAAGCGATTGAAATTGCGGCGTTTACAAAGGATTTAGAGTTTTTACCAGAAGGGTTAGAAACGCTCGTTGGAGAGAAGGGTGTTTCTTTATCAGGAGGGCAAAAACAAAGGATTTCAATTGCGCGAGCTGTGATTCAAAATCCAGAAATTTTAATTTTGGACGATTCTTTATCAGCTGTTGATGCCCGTACGGAAGCAGCGATTATTGAAAATATAAGAACAGAAAGAAGCGGGAAAACGACAATTATTACGACGCATCGTTTATCAGCTGTACAACATGCGGATTGGATTCTCGTTATGGATGAGGGCGAAGTAATGGAAGAAGGTACGCATGATCAGCTTATTAAAAGCGGAGGCTGGTATGCTGAGCAGTTCGAAAGACAACAAGGGGAAAGTGAAAGTGC
The DNA here is from genome assembly GCF_022664315.1 of Bacillus cereus group sp. BfR-BA-01309. Classification (NCBI taxonomy): domain Bacteria; kingdom Bacillati; phylum Bacillota; class Bacilli; order Caryophanales; family Bacillaceae; genus Bacillus; species Bacillus cereus group sp. BfR-BA-01309. The sequence continues at coordinate 125,405 of NZ_JAKUHE010000010.1, read as the reverse complement.
GGATAGTGGGGTGAAAATATGAGCGTTTCAAAACGATTGTTTCAATATGCGATGAAAGTGAAAGGGACGATTTTTGCAGCGATGCTAATGTTATTTATTTTCGTTATCGCAGAGCTTGCTGGTCCTTTCGTCGCAAAAACGATGATTGACGATCATATCGTTGGAATAGAGAAACCTTGGTATGAAACAGAAAAAAGTGAAGAGGCTGTTCCGTATAATGGTACCTTTTATAAGCGAAGTGATCGCTTTGAACAAGGTGAGAAAAAAGGAAAAGAAGTACGCGTGATGCAAGTCGGTTTTCAATATTACTTTGTGCCGAATAAAGTGAATGCTGAAGGGTCACGTACTGTAAAAGGTGATATGATTACCGTTCAAAATGGTAAGGCGGTGCAAGTGTATAAAGCGAAAGCATTAACGAAAGAAGAAGTGTTTGCGTTTTATAAACCAGAAATAAACCGTTTACTCCTACTTGGTGGTGGGTATTTCGCTTTATTAGTAGTCGTTTCCTTATTTGCATACGGAAAGCAATTTTTCTTACAGAAGGCAGCGAACAAAATTATTCAAATTATGAGGGAAGATGTCTTTTCTCATATTCAAACGTTGCCGATTCGGTATTTCGATCATTTACCAGCAGGGAAAATTGTATCGCGTGTCACGAATGATACGGAAGCTATTCGGGATTTATACGTAACGGTGCTTGCGACATTCGTTTCTAGTATCATTTATATTATCGGGATATTTGCGGCGTTATTTTTACTCGATGTAAAATTGGCGACGTTATGTTTACTTATCATCCCGATATTAATCGTTTGGGCGATTCTTTATAGAAAGTATGCGTCTGTATACAATCATAAAATGCGTTCACGTTTATCTGATATTAACGGAACAGTGAATGAATCTATTCAAGGTATGCCAATTATTCAAGCGTTCCGTCAAGAGCGTGAAACGAAAAAAGAGTTTGAAGAATTAAATGGCGATTATTTTAAGTATCAAAATAAAATTTTGAATTTAAATGCAGCAACTTCCCATAACTTAGTGTCTGTATTAAGAAATATCGCATTCACAGGTGTGATTTGGTATTTCGGTGGTGCTTCATTAAGTGCTTCAGGCGTCATTTCGCTGGGGATACTGTATGCGTTCGTGGATTATTTAACACGATTGTTCTCACCGATTACAAATATGGTAAATCAGTTAGCTAATTTAGAACAATCACGTGTTGCATCAGAACGTGTTTTTGAATTATTAGAGGAAAAAGGGGAAGCTGTAGAAGAGGAACGTATGCCTCGCTTACAAGGAAATGTAAAGTTTGATAATGTGTCGTTTTCTTATAATGGAAAAGATGAAGTGTTAAAAAATATTTCTTTTGAAGCGAAACAAGGCGAGACAGTAGCGCTGGTCGGTCATACTGGATCAGGAAAAAGTTCCATTATGAATGTACTCTTCCAGTTTTATGAGTTTGAAAAAGGAAAGCTTACGATTGACGGTCACGATGTAAAACAGATGCCGAAACAAGCAACTCGTGAACATATGGGAATCGTACTGCAAGATCCGTTTTTATTTAGCGGAACAGTAGCATCTAATGTTAGCTTAGAGAATGAAAAAATTTCAAAAGAGCGCATCGTAAAAGCATTGCGCGATGTCGGTGCGGAACGCTTTGCGAACAATATAAACGAAGAAATTACAGAAAAGGGAAGCACGCTTTCCACCGGAGAACGTCAGCTTATATCGTTTGCTAGGGCACTTGCTTTTGATCCGGCCATTTTAATTTTAGATGAAGCGACATCTAGTATTGATACCGAGACGGAAGCGATGATTCAACAAGCACTAGAAGTTGTGAAAAAAGGGAGAACGACATTTATTATTGCTCACCGTCTTTCAACAATTAAAAGCGCAGATCAAATTATTGTGCTTGATAGAGGAACGATTTTAGAAAAAGGTTCTCATGATGAGCTAATGAAAAAGCGCGGGCGTTATTACGATATGTACAAAACGCAAATGGAAGGTAATCAGAGCGCTTAAGGTATGGAGGAGAACTTGTGATTTTCACAAGTTCTTTTTAGTGAATCGTGACAGTTAAATAAGAAGTATTGTTTTACCTTTTTCTTTATAAATGCTATATTAAAAAATGTTACTTATTTTTTGTATGTAGCGTTATTTTCCCCTTTTGTTTGATTATGAAGAAAAAGGATAAACTAAATAAGAACATTTTCATTGAAAAATTGTTCAAGATTGCATACAATCAATATAGTTTTTAAATTCCTATCAGAATACTTGGAGGATTACCATCATGAAAAAATTATTTTCAGTACTTGCAGTAACTACATTAGCGATCGGGATTGTAGCGGGCTGCGGTAAAGAAGAGAAAAAAGATACAGCTAATCAAGATGCGTTACAAAAGATAAAACAAAGTGGTGAATTTGTAATTGGAACAGAAGGTACATATCCACCGTTCACATTCCACGATTCAAGCAATAAATTAACTGGATTTGATGTTGAATTAGCAGAAGAAGTTGCAAAACGTTTAGGGGTAAAACCTGTATTTAAAGAAACACAATGGGATAGCTTACTTGCTGGTCTAGATGCAAAACGTTTCGACATGGTTGCGAATGAAGTTGGTATTCGTGAAGATCGTCAAAAGAAATATGATTTCTCTAGCCCATACGTTTCATCTTCAGCGGTATTAGTTATTGCAAAAGATAAAGATAAACCTGCTACATTTGCTGATGTAAAAGGATTAAAAGCGGCACAATCTTTAACAAGTAACTATGCAGATATTGCTAAGAAAAATGGGGCAGAAATCACGAATGTAGAAGGCTTTAGCCAAGCGGCGGAATTATTAAATACTGGTCGTGTTGATTTCACAATTAATGATAAATTATCAGTGCTAAACTATTTAGAAACGAAAAAAGATGCAAAAATTAAAATTGTAGATACAGAAAAAGAAGCGTCACAAAGTGGATTCTTATTCCGTAAAGGTAGCGACAAGGTAGTACAAGAAGTAAATAAAGCGTTAGAAGATATGAAAAAAGATGGTACGTACGATAAAATAGCGAAAAAATGGTTCGGTGAAAATGTATCTAAGTAGCGCATTGGTTTCAGATCGATTGTCTACTTGGATAGATATTATGCAGTCTTCCTTCATGCCTATGCTGAGGGAAGCTGTTCTTACGACAATTCCATTAACGCTTATTACATTTATTATCGGGATTATACTTGCGACGTTAACGGCGCTTGCACGTATTTCAGGTAGTCGTATTTTACAATGGATTGCTCGTATCTATGTATCTATCATTCGCGGAACGCCACTTCTTGTACAATTATTTATTATTTTCTATGGTCTTCCAACTCTTAATATTGAAGTTGAGCCATATACAGCAGCAGTTATTGGATTTTCATTAAATGTCGGTGCATATGCATCTGAAATTATTCGTGCTTCTATCCTTTCCATTCCGAAAGGGCAGTGGGAAGCAGCTTACACAATTGGGATGACGTATCCGCAAGCGTTAAAACGTGTTATTTTACCGCAAGCGACGCGCGTATCAATCCCGCCGCTTTCGAATACATTTATTAGTTTAGTGAAGGATACTTCATTAGCATCGTTAATTTTAGTAACAGAAATGTTCCGAAAAGCGCAGGAAATTGCGGCAATGAACTACGAGTTTTTAATTGTTTATTTCGAAGCAGGTCTTATTTATTGGGTAATTTGCTTCTTATTATCTATCGTGCAACAAATATTAGAAAAACGTTCAGAACGTTACACTCTAAAATAACCCTTTCATAAAAGGAGTTTTTGTTTTTATGATTTCAATTCAACATTTACAAAAAAGTTTCGGAGATAATACCGTACTAAAGCATATAGATTTATCAGTTGAGAAGGGAGAAGTTGTTGTTATTATCGGGCCATCTGGATCTGGTAAAACGACATTCCTGCGTTGTCTCAACGTGTTAGAAACGCCGAACGCTGGTAATATTCGTATCGGTAATAAAGAGCTCGACTTCTCTCAAAAAGTATCGAAGAAAGATATTGTTAACCTTCGTACGCAAACAGGTATGGTATTCCAGCACCATAACTTATTTCCACATTTAACAGCACTTCAAAATGTTATGGAAGGGCTTGTTACAGTGAAAAAGATGGGGAAAGAAGATGCGAAGAAAAAAGCAAACTATTTCCTTGAAAAAGTTGGTCTTGCGGATAAAGTAGACTTATATCCATTCCAATTATCAGGCGGACAACAACAGCGCGTTGGAATTGCTCGCGCGCTTGCGATGGAGCCTGAAGTGTTACTATTTGATGAGCCAACGTCAGCGCTTGATCCTGAACTCGTTCAAGAAGTTCTGAAAGTAATGAAAGAACTTGCGAAAGAAGGCATGACGATGGTGATTGTAACGCATGAAATGCGCTTTGCACATCAAATTGCGAATCGTGTTATTTTCATGGATGGCGGTGTCGTTGTCGAACAAGGTACACCAGAAGAAGTATTTACAAATCCAAAAGAAGAACGCACGAAGAAGTTTTTACAAATGTTGCAATAAACTAAGGAAGGTCTCAAGGCATATGCCTTGAGACCTTTTTGCCATATATATTTATTTTTGGAATCCGCCAAGGCTTTGCTCAGCCATTGCAACTAGACGTTTTGTAATTTCTCCACCAACTGAACCGTTAGCACGAGCCGTAGAATCTGCTCCTAATTGTACACCAAATTCTTGAGCGATTTCGTACTTCATTTGATCGATTGCAGCTGTTGCACCTGGTACTACTAATTGATTGTAAGAACTTTGGTTTGCCATAGGAATATATCCTCCTTAGAGTTATAAAAATTTTTTTGGTTGGACTAGCTGGATTTGAACCAGATTATCGCCCCGTTTGGCGCTAATCCATCGGTAATTAAGTTTGTACTCATAGTATGGATGTTACCTAGAAAGATATACGAAATAATAATTTGTAAATTTTGTAAAAAAATATTAGTGATTTCGTAAAGTATGAAATAAGAGTAATCGTTGTATTTTTTAGAAAGAAGGCTAAACTAAGAGCGATTTGAAATATGTTTTTTTGTTTGTATCCCGCTATTGTGGGGCAAATCATTAACTTTATAGTTCTATTTTGAATAGGAGTGGAACAAAATGCTCCTATGCACGGCTTGATGTTCTCTTCAATCAACTTGTAAATGATAACGTATGGAGGAATCGTGATGGGAATTTGCCCGCTTTGCAACGCATTAGAATCACAAACATATTCTTGTCAAAATTGCGAAGGTATACTCCAAGATTATGGGAAAACTGTAGATTACATAGACGATTATAGTGCGTATATGGATCAAGAATTATTAAGTGCAGTAGATGGTTTAACACATAGTAATTCACAAGAATACTGTAATCATGTTTTTTATTGCGGGATATGTAATGTGGAAACAGAAGTTGTAGTGAAACTTGTGTAAATAGAAAACTTCCACCTTATGAATGAGGTGGAAGTTTTTGTTTTCGTATTTGTGAGTGAATCATAGGGGAAGGGATATGTTCGGTGTTTGAGGGTGCCTCGGATTTTATTTGAGACATTTTTTCTTTTGCATCGCGCAAAGAATGTTCAGTTAAGTAGATGGCATATTCGTAAAATAATTGGCGCGTCAGTTCACTTTGTTCTTTTAACTTGGCATCTTGGAATACAGTTCGCCCAGGTTTAGAGTTTGCTTCAAAGAGCCATGGATTTTCCTGTGTGTCTAAACCGATATCAAAACCAATTTCTCCAATGTTTCCGGTTACTTGTTCATCGAGCGCGTAACTGATTTGTAAGGCAGTTTGTTTTAATTTGTTTTCAATTTGAACTTGTTTCGTTGAATCAGGAAAAAGTTCTTGTAGTAATTTTGTATCGCCACCGCTATTTACATGTGTTGTTAAACTACCTTTGCCAGCAATTTTTGCAACGATTGCACTGACCATCCATTGGCCGAAATGATTTTTATTTGTATGAATGCGGAAATCAACAGGTTGCCCATCGAAGCGAAGTAAGGAAATACCTTGTTGTACGATAAATTTTTTTAAATCATGTCCTTTTAATACATGGTTTAGAAGTGTTTCTAATGATTGATACTTTCTTAGTTTATTTTCTTCATTTTCGCGATAACGACAGTAGTAGCAATTCTCTGCTTGAGAATAAAATAGTTGATGAATATTTCTACCGAAGCTGCCGTGAATTGGTTTCATGTAAATCGATTTATACGTACCGAGAAATCGTTCTACTTGTTCGAAGTGTTGAAATGTTTCTGTGTTTGGTAAGAACGGAATAATGGATTCATCTTTCATAAGAAGTTGATGTACTTCCCATTTATTAAAAAATCCTGGATTAAACCACGGAATAGCATAGTCATGCTCTAATTTTCTTTTTGCCCTTACGATCGGTTTATAATTTTCGGCTTTACGATTCGGTAATCGGTCGTAAATGACATTCGGTAATGGGACTTTTTTCTTAATCCATTGCCCTTCTTGAAAGAAATACCCTTCAATTGTTTCATCTTCCCAGTTTATATGTTGCACACCAAAAACGAATACAAATGGTCGTAAGGTGAATGGCGGCGTTAGTAACTCACCAAGAGAAGTTGAACGGTTTCCTAAAGGGTTAGAAGAGTCATCGTTAAAACCAGTTGTGAAAATCCCGATTAATGGTCCGAAAATAATGGTTTCATTTTGCGTGAATGCATGGATAGTAGTGGAATGAGGAAGCAAAAGCTTCTCAGCAATTTGTTGTCCGATAATGATTTCACGAGTAAAGGAATAATGAATTTTTACCTCTTCACTTGCAACATGGCGTACGCCGAAGGAAAGGGATGTAATGGGTGGTGTAATGGAAAAAATATAAGGTAAAGTAATACTATTTGGATGCTCATCTGAAATATTTAACGTATATATGTGCTCTTTCAAAATGGGTTTACCCCCTTTCATTATGGTGTGAAGCGACTAAACTTTAGTGGTCCGTGATATATTTTTTCGGCTAATGAATCACTATGACGAATGTAATGTTCATATGGGGGAATCGTGTTGACATACATAAGCCAAATCGCTCCCTTTTGATCCATAATAGTGGAAAGCTCTAGCTCGAATAACGAAGAATAAGATTGATCTAATGTTTGAAACACTTCATTTATAATGTCTTGTAAAGCGTCTTGTAATAGTTGGACACCGGTACTAGATAGTACGTATTTAATTTTTGAAAATGAATGTAGAGAGGAATCATCCGTTGTCGAAAGTAAAAGTTGATTCGGAAATGAGCTTTTTTGTATAAATTGGCCGATAGCATTCCACTTCTGTTCTTTATTTTTTTGCAAAATGGTTCGAATATGGAGTGGGTATGTTAATTGATTTGGTGGCTGCAGCATGATATGGGTGATGTAACGTGCTGACCGTATATTAGATTTGTACCAAGATATAAATTCATCTGTCCGCTTGATTTGAGCAGAAGTATGATATGCGTCATTTATCGTATCAATATGAAACGTTTTATTTTTGTAAGCAATCCGGTACAGACTTTCATTGGAATGTGTATGGGTAGGACGTATAATAATATCTTTTGTTTTTAATAACAGCTTGAAAATGTTTTGGATTGTTGCTATTTCAAATTTTGGTATATAAGGAGATAATTTTTTATTCGTGAGAAATACATCATGTAGTTCGCTTAAGTCAATGAGTGTGTTATTTAAAAAGGTAGTGGTAGGACGGTTGTGTAATGAGTGAATAATTGACTTTGCTTTTTGGAAGTCTGTTTCCTCGTTAAAAGAAGAACGATCGTATATATAAGAAGGAATAGGGAATGTTTGCTCTTTCCATTTTCCTGAATCAGTATCATAAATCAGACCAGAAATAAGATCTGTTTTAGGATCCATACCAAATGGCGTAAACTGGGCAACGACATTATGATAAAGCCGAGCGCGTTTAGCGATTTCGGTGTAATACGTTTGCTCATAATGAGGGTGAGAAGTTAAAATACCGAGAACCAACGAAATCACTCCTTTACTAACAAAATGTTGGCACAATAGGCGAAGCTATATATTGCAAATACGTTTTTATACCATTATACTTTTGTCCGTATGATGATATGCTATAGTTTTGGAGAAGCGAAAGGTTGATTGTAATGAATATATGGTTAAGTATGTTAACGACGACAGGGCTCGGAGCAGTTATTGGGGGATTCACAAATCATTTAGCAATAAAAATGTTATTTCGTCCTCATCGCCCTATTTATATTGGGAAGTTTCAAGTTCCATTTACACCAGGATTAATTCCGAAGCGCCGTGATGAGCTTGCTGTTCAATTAGGAAAAATGGTTGTCGAGCATTTGTTAACGCCAGAAGGAATCGGAAAGAAGCTAACAAATGAAGAGTTTCAAAAAGGTTTAATCCACTGGGCACAAGTAGAAGTGGATAAAGTAATGACGAATGAACAATCACTGCGACAAATGTTAGAAAAATGGAACGTAGCGCATGTAGAAAAAGAAGCGACCGGAAAAATCGAACATATGATTATAGAAAAAATTCAGGCATTTTTAGAAGAGTACTATACATATACATGGGAACAAGCTTTACCTCATTCTGTTCACGAAAAAATTGAGAATGCGATCCCAAATGTTTCAGCGTTTATTTTAGGACGAGCAACTCAATTTTTTGAAAGCGAAGAAGGGAAAGCACGTCTTTCAAAAATGATTGATGATTTCTTTGCTTCTAGGGGAACGCTGCTTAACTTAGTCGGAATGTTTTTAGGGAATGTAAGTGTAGTGGATCGTGTGCAGCCAGAAGTTATTAAGTTTTTAGGGCAAGATGGAACAAAACAGCTATTAACTGATGTACTGCAAAAAGAGTGGGAGAAGTTAAAAGGAAGAGATGTAAAAGAAGTAGAAACGTTTGTAGAGAAAGAAATGATTGTAAGCTCTATATTGTCAGCAGTTAAAGTGGGGGAAACAGTGAGTAAGTTTTTAAACCAATCTGTGCAGCAAGTATGTGAGCCAGTTCGAGAAACAATTAAGGAAAAGGTAGTCCCAAGTGCAGTAACGAAAGGCTTGAAGTGGGGAACAGAAAACGTAGCGAGTATATTAAATAATCTCCATCTTGCGGAAATTGTGCAGCAAGAAGTATCCACATTTTCAACAGAGAGACTAGAAGATTTAGTTCTATCCATTACAAAAAATGAACTAAAAATGATTACGTATTTAGGTGCCTTATTAGGCGGGATGATTGGACTCGTGCAAGGACTGTTACTGTTGTTTCTTAAATAATAAGAAGAGTACATAGAAATAAAAGTGAAATTTCTTCACATCTCTTGCATAGTTTGATATGGTAAGAAGAGGTGCATATGTAAACGCACTTAAAAGGCAGTGCGAGCGAAAAGCGCTAGCCTTCTAAAGGAGGAAAAATAAAATGACAAAAAACATTCATGATGTTGCATATGAATTACAAAAAGCAATCGCTGAAAACGAAGATTTCCAAACATTAAAAGCAAGCTACGCAGCAGTACAAGGTGACGCAGCTTCAAAGAACTTATTCGATGAGTTCCGTACAATGCAACTTGGCCTACAACAAAAAATGATGCAAGGTCAAGAAATCACTGAAGAAGATAACCAAAAAGCACAAGAAGTTGTAGCTCGCATTCAACAAGATGCTAAAATCACAAAGTTAATGGAAACTGAACAACGTTTAAACATCGTTATCACTGACGTTAACAAAATTATCATGCAGCCACTTGAAGAATTATATAACGCGCAACAACAAGCGTAATAGTGGAAGGCGCCCCTGTATAGGGGCGCCTTTTTTCGTTGGTTATTTGTGGAAATACTCCGTTTCAATATTCTTCTCCTTCAAAAACTTTTCAATTTCTTTTTGCTTCCTACCATTCACTTTCTCAAAGCGTTTTGTAAAAGAAAAATCGGTTTTGAATAAGTTACCGTCTTGAGCGAGTTTATCTAATTCTTGCTCTAGTTCTACTGAAAGTGCCGTAGATGCTGAAATGAATTCATATATTTCTTTCGAAGGTTTTTTGTAATCATTAGGGATCGTATTGTTACTAATAAAATCATGGAAATTCGCATCATTTTGTTTTGCTAAATCTACAAGTTGTTGTAATTTCTTTCGGTCGGATTCTGTGACATTCTCATCAGACATGGCTGACGAAAGTGGAACGATGTTTTCATCTAACTCTCCGCTATAATCTAAATACGTTTTTATATTTTGTTTCATTTCATCTTCATTAATCGTTTCATTCTTTTTTGAGGAAGTGAATATCGTTTCTGGAATTTTTATCGTAACATCTTTAATAGATTGTACGTCGTTGTCTTCCTTAGGTTGTGCACTGTTTGAACAAGCTGATAGAAATAAAATTGTAAGTAACATGAGTAGATATAAAGTATACTTCTTCATTTTAATCTCCTTTTACATTCACTATTATCTTTGTAAAATAGCTACATTCCATTTCAAATACTTTACTAAAGCTGCGTATAGATATTTTACCATTTGGTAAGATATGACGGATATGAGTAAACCGCTGCAAAAAGCGATGAACACATTATAAACATCGGAATAGCTAATTTGATGAAACCCTTTAAAGAATCCTAATCCTATTAATAAAATAGGTGAGATGATTAATAATGGAGTAGCAATGATAAGTGCTAGAAGAATCGGTAATAAAAAGAGTAGTACGAAAAAGGCGATAATGATAAAGGTAAAGTTTAAAACACTTAAACTCATAACAGAAAATAGTGCGGTTATCATATTTTTAAAGCTTCGTTTATTATCAGCATTGCTGATTGCATAGGAAACAGTAAGTTCTTTCGCGATCGTTTTAGGGTTTCCTAGTTTTCTAGCAATTTCTTCTTCACATATCCCATCTTGTTTACCACTGATAAAATGAGTTTCGTACTCTGAGATAATATCTTTCTTTTCTACATTAGGCATATTCCGCAGAGAAGAACTAAGTTGTTCCAAAAATTCACTTTTGTTCATAACAATCACTTCCTTTATAAAATGATGAATGAAAGCTGAGAATCCTATCTTTTGAAAGGGAGGATACGAAATACAAAACGCGTTCCAATTAATGGGTATTCCAATATTTACTAATATATCATTTGCTAGTGTTCTTTGCAAGGTACTGTGAAGTTTTTAATACTGTGATGAGATGAAAGTTTTCCGTGTATTTTTAGAGTAGATATAAAAATATTATTTTAGGATAAATAAAGGGTTGTAAGCGCATTCCTTATTGTTTGTCAAAATACTGTCAAATTCATATTCTTGGAAAAATAATGCATTTGTACTATAATGATAAACAATACTTCACCACATTAATTAACTAGGTGAAATTAAAAATCTTTATTACACACATTATGAAATAAAGGGATGATTAGTTTGAGTACAGGTGTAAAAGCAAACGACGTGAAGACAAAAACAAAAGGAGCAGATCTTGTTGTTGATTGCTTAATTAAACAAGGTGTTACACATGTTTTCGGTATTCCAGGAGCGAAGATTGACTCTGTATTTGATGTACTGCAAGAAAGAGGACCAGAGTTAATTGTTTGTCGTCATGAACAAAATGCAGCATTTATGGCAGCTGCTATTGGTAGATTAACAGGGAAACCGGGTGTATGTCTTGTAACTTCAGGACCAGGGACATCAAATTTAGCGACAGGTCTTGTTACTGCGAATGCGGAGAGTGATCCCGTTGTTGCTTTAGCTGGTGCAGTTCCGCGTACAGATCGATTAAAACGTACGCATCAATCTATGGATAATGCTGCACTATTCGAACCAATCACAAAATATAGCGTAGAAGTAGAGCATCCTGATAATGTGCCAGAAGCATTAAGTAATGCATTCCGAAGTGCGACTTCCACAAATCCAGGAGCTACTTTAGTAAGTCTTCCGCAAGACGTTATGACTGCGGAAACGACTGTAGAGTCTATCGGTGCGCTTTCTAAGCCACAGCTTGGAATCGCTCCCACACATGAAATTACATATGTAGTAGAAAAAATAAAGTCAGCGAAATTACCGGTTATTTTACTCGGTATGAGAGCGAGCACAAATGAAGTGACGAAAGCTGTTCGTGAATTAATTGCGGATACAGAACTTCCTGTCGTTGAAACATATCAAGCAGCTGGTGCAATTTCGCGTGAGTTAGAAGATCATTTCTTCGGTCGCGTTGGATTATTCCGTAACCAACCAGGTGATATTTTATTAGAAGAAGCAGACCTTGTTATTTCGATCGGTTATGACCCAATTGAGTATGATCCGAAATTCTGGAATAAGCTTGGGGACAGAACGATTATTCATCTTGATGACCATCAAGCAGATATCGACCACGATTACCAACCAGAACGCGAATTAATTGGTGATATTGCTTTAACAGTAAATAGCATCGCGGAGAAATTACCGAAACTTGTATTAAGTACGAAATCAGAAGCAGTGCTGGAACGATTACGCGTGAAATTATCAGAACAAGCAGAAGTTCCGAACCGTGCGTCAGAAGGTGTTACACATCCGCTTCAAGTGATTCGTACACTGCGTTCTTTAATTAGTGACGATACAACCGTTACATGTGACATCGGTTCACATTCTATTTGGATGGCAAGATGTTTCCGTTCTTATGAACCACGTAGATTATTATTTAGTAACGGTATGCAAACGTTAGGTGTTGCACTTCCTTGGGCAATTGCCGCTACTTTAGTTGAACCGGGCAAGAAAGTTGTTTCCGTGTCAGGTGATGGTGGTTTCTTATTCTCTTCGATGGAATTAGAAACAGCGGTACGTTTAAATTCTCCAATCGTCCATCTTGTTTGGAGAGACGGCACATATGATATGGTTGCATTCCAACAAATGATGAAATATGGCAGAACATCAGCTACAGAGTTTGGCGATGTTGATCTTGTGAAATATGCGGAAAGTTTCGGGGCGTTAGGTCTTCGTGTTAACAAGCCTGATGAATTAGAAGGTGTATTAAAAGAAGCACTAGCAGCAGACGGCCCTGTCATCATTGATATTCCAATCGATTACCGTGATAACATTAAATTAAGCGAAAAATTATTACCAAACCAATTAAACTAATGGAGGCAGATTTGAGATGACTGTTGCGCAATTAATCGATATTGATGCAAAAAGAATGAAAACGAGTAATGAAGTATATCAAACATCTACAATGCTTGCGCTATTAGATGGTATATATGATGGTGTGATCAGCTTTGAGGAATTGAAAGAACGTGGTGATTTCGGCATCGGCACATTTGATCAATTAGATGGTGAAATGATTGCATTTGATAACGAATTTTATCATTTACGTTCAGACGGTTCAGCAGAAAAAGTAGAGCCAGAAGAAACAACACCGTTTGCTACAGTAACGTTTTTTGAAAAAGAGATGAGTTATACAGTAGAGCGTCCGATGAACCGTGAAGAAGTTGAGGCGTTATTACATGAATTAATGCCAAGTAAAAACTTATTTTACGCGATTCGAATGGACGGTACATTCCGTGAAGTAAGAACGAGAACGGTTCCAAAACAAGAAAAACCGTATACACCGCTCGTTGAAGTGACGAAATCACAGCCGATTTTTTCATTTAAACATACAGAAGGTACACTCGCTGGATTTTGGACACCAGATTACGCACAAGGCATTGGTGTAGCTGGTTTCCACTTACATTACATTGACGATGCAAGAAGCGGAGGCGGGCATGTTTTCGATTATGTTGTTGAAAACTGTACGATCCAAATTTGCCAAAAAGCTCATATGCATTTAGCACTTCCAGAAACAGCTGACTTTATGACGGCTGAATTATCAAGAGAGAACTTAGAGGATAATATTGCGACTGCGGAAGGTGCGGAGTAAAAGGGAGAGACTGTTCTATTGTGGAACAGTCTTCTTTTATTTGCTGTGTCGTTAGTATCGTTTATTTCTTTGAAACGAACGGATGCCCCTCATAATAAAAACGCCACGGATAATGTACAGCTTCTTCTGCATAGTCGATGTTAATACGAGGTCCTGCTGTTATTTTATATTGTGATGATAGGTGTTCTTCTTCTGGGACGAGTTCAATATGTAATATGTTACTTTGTAAGGATACGCCTCGTTCTTCTAACGTAATTCCGAGTGCACGGCATAGTTTGCCAGGGCCGTTCGTTAAATTTTTATACTGTGGCTTCGTAACGTCTGTTTTGTTGTAGCGCGCGAGCTTTATTTCTTCAATCCCGTCTACCGGTTCAAGTGCTCGAATGAGAACGCCTTGCGGGGTGCCAACTGGTGCTGTAATGACGTTAAAACAATGATACATACCATAAATTAAATATACGTAAGCATGTCCTGGTGCGCCAAACATGACTTCTGTACGGTCTGTTCGTCTCCCGCCGTAACTATGCGCGGCTTTATCATCGGGACCTTTATATGCTTCTACTTCTACAATAATTCCGCTTCGTTTTATTCCATCTACAATATGTACAAGTTTCTGTCCGAGTAATTTCTTTGCGACTTCTAACGTATCGCCTTCATAAAAGGAAGGGGGTGCTTGCATTGTACTATCTCCTTTACTGAGTGTATATGTATATAGTAAACCAAATTTTCAGTAGTAATTCTAACTCGTTCTATTTGCTACATTTATTTCATAAATTATGGATAGAGTACAACAGCGAAGAGGGGGAGTGCGACATGATTTATCGCTTACTAGCTCTTAATATAGATGGGACACTACTATACAACAACGGAAAAATTGCAAAAGGATTACGAGAAACGATTGAATTTGTGAAGAGAAAAGATGTATACGTTACATTATTTACGAGCCGTAATTTTCAATCCGCTTATAAGGTAGCAAAGGCGTTAAAATTAGATTCTATATTAGTAACACATGGCGGTGCTTTCGTTTCAGCAACGTTAGATAAGCCGTACGTTCAAAGAAGATTATCGGAAGAGAAGACGTTTAATATTGTGCAAGTGTTAGAGCACTTCGATTGTAACGTCCGCATTTCTCATGAACGGTTTTCAATCGGAAATCGTGAGAGAAATACACCAAACTTAATTGCGCGTACTGTATTATCAAGTGCAGATCCGTTATTTTATCCGGTTCAGTTTGTAGACTCGTTAGGTGATGCGCTTCGTGATCATCCAGTAGCGGCACCAAAAATTGATGTGATTTTCCAAAGTAAAGGTGAAAAAGAACGAGGGCTAAATACATTACGAAAAGCATTCCAAGATATAGAGTATGTTGAGTGTGATTCAAAACGAATAGAAATTTTGCCGCAAAATGTATCAAAATTACGTGGATTACAATTGCTTGGAGAGCATTTAAATATTTCGCTAAACGAAATGGTTGCGATTGGAGATAGTTTAGAAGACCTAGAAGTAATTGAAAATGTTGGCCTTGGTGTAGCGATGGGGAACTCGCCTGTAGAATTAAAGCAAGCAGCCGATTGGATTACACGTTCAAATAGTGAGAACGGTGTAGAGTATATGATTAAAGAACATTTCCGTAAGCAATTCCCGCTTCCGTTTTTGAAGAATCATAAAAATACACCGAAACGATGAAAGAAAAACGTAGCTTTTTGGCTACGTTTTTTTGTTGAACGTATTAAAAAGAATGAAAACGTTTTAGATTATGAATTGTTTATGAAATCTATACAATTTACTTGAATACTCTGGGAAACTATTGTAGAGTGAGTGATGTTGCCAAAATAGTTACACCATATGAAATATTCTCCAGATTAATGTTATTGAGCTCCGTATGCAAAAAATACTTCCGCATGTTAGTTTCGTTTACGTATTATTTCAAAAATGAATTGTAGTAATTTTATTAAGCGGTTGTAGAGTTTCTTGTTTTTATTTAAATGGATGATTTTAGGTAATTGTGAGTAAGGCTGGGTACATATGAAAGATGCTTTTTGTTTGGTTTTAGGAAGTTTAAAAGGGGGAATGAATTTCTTGAGGAAATCATTTAATCAAAAAATAAAAAAATTTAGTAGTAGTTTTATAGTTGTATTACTAGTATGTATGAATTTTTTAATCCATTTACCGTATAAAGCAGAGGCAGCTACAACAGAATTAAAAGGTTTAGGTGATGTATCTTATTACAATGCAATCATTTTTGGAGATCATAGTGCAACGAGTGCGGATATTGAGGGTGCGATGGCTGTTCAAAAAAATATGAATGCATCAAGTTATACAGTCGTAGCGGCTGCAACTGGAGCGAATAATTTAGCTGGAGCGACATGGGTAGATGAAGGATATCCGTCATTATTACTAGGTGGCCAATTTACGAAAGCGGGAACAGGACAAGTAATTATCCAAGATGGAACAGTGGCTATGACAAAAGATGGTGACCCAGAAGGGGCAATGAAATCATCGTATGACCGTATCTCGTATAAAGAGCAAGCGGAGATTGATGCTAAATTTAAAGAGTTTAGAAAAGACGTTGATAGCGTAATTGAGGATGCGGGTCAATTACACACTGATAAACCAAAATCGGGTATGACCTTTGGAATCGGTGAAGATGTAAATAATCCTAATATTTATGTCTCTTCAGGATTAGAAGGGCAAGAACCATTCAATGTAAAGGATGTTTATCTTCCAAATGTAAGTAACAAAGATTTTATTGTTATTCATTCAGATGCAGAAGAAGTTAATTTTGGTGGCGGTGCAATCCTGTATGATACGACAGATAAGGGCGGGTTCACATTAGTTAATACCTCTCAAGCATATGACCCTAATTCCTTCTTTACTGAGTTAGCTAGTAAAGTCATTTGGGTGTTCCCTAATGCTAAAAAGATAACAACTAAAGGATATGGTGTAGTAGGAAGTGTATTTGCACCTAATGCAGTTGTAGATACAAAGGGTGGCTCTATTAACGGACAAGCCTATGTTGGTGGATTACACCAAAGAGATGGATTTGAGGTTCATAATTTTAAATTTAACTGGCCAAAGTGGAAAAAGCCGGCAGCTGAAAAAGGAAATTTACAAATTAAAAAAGTTGATGAAAACGATGAAAACATTGTTTTAAAAGACGCAAAATTTGATGTTATAGACAAAGATAATCATGTTGTGGCTACTGTTACAACAAACGAAAAGGGTATTGCAGAAGTTAAAGATTTACCATTTGGTGATTATTTTGTAAAAGAAATTAGTGCACCAGAGGGATATATAAAAGTTGATACACCAGTAAAAGTAACAATTGATAATACAAACATAATTGAATTTGTTATGAAGAATACGAAAAAAGTAGAAAATGGTCAATTTAAATTATTGAAAAAAGATAGTGAATCTGGTCAACTTTTACCAGGTGCAAAATTTGATGTTATAGATAAAGATGGGAACGTTGTCGAAACAATTATTACAGATGGTAAAGGTGAAGCTTTATCAAAACAACTTCCAGTTGGAACATATACATTAAAAGAAGTTGAAGCACCAAAAGGTTACGAACTATCATCTAGCTTAGTTCATGTTGATGTAGCTGCTAATAATACAGTGACTATAGATGTGTTGAATAAAAAGATCGTTGAAAAAGTAACAGGTCAATTTGAAATTGTAAAAGTAGATGCAGAAGATAAAGCGAAAGTATTGTCAGACGCAGAATTTGAAGTGTACAAAAATGGTAAAAAAGTAGAGACGTTACGAACAGATAAAACAGGTAAAGTAATCTCTCAGAAATTAGAGCCAGGAACATACACATTAAAAGAAACGAAAGCACCACAAGGATATAAGTTGTTAAAAGAAGAAATTGAAGTCGTTGTGGAAGCAAACAAAGTAGTACAAGTACAAGTAGAAAACGCAAAAGAACTAGGAAGCTTACAAGTAATCAAAAAGGATGCAGAGAGTGGAAAAGTTCTAGAAGGTGCAGAATTTAAGCTGAAAAATGAAACTGGTCAAGTAGTTGGAGAAGCGAAAACAACGAATAAAGATGGCGTAGTAACATTCGAAAACTTAGTGCCAGGAAAGTATACGTTAGAAGAAACGAAAGCGCCGGAAGGTTATAAAGCGTTAGAAGTGACGGTAGAAGTAAATGTTGTTGCAAATACAGTAATAAAGCAAGAAGTATTAAATGAAAAAGTGAAAGAAAAGATTAAAGGTCAAGTAGAAATTACAAAGGTAGATGCTAATGATAAAGATAAAAAATTAGCAGGCGCAGTGTTTGAAATTTTGAAAGATGGAACAAAAATAGACACATTAACATCAGATGAAAATGGTAAAGCAACTTCGAAAGAACTAGAGCCAGGAGATTATATTTTAAAAGAAGTTCAAGCGCCAGAAGGTTATGAGTTATCTGATAAGGAAATTGAATTTACGATTTCTAATCAAAAATTTGAAGTTGTAAAACTTCAAATTACAAATGAAACAGAAACACCAGGTGGAGAAACAGAAACACCAGGTGGAGAGACAGAAACACCAGGTGGAGAGACAGAAACACCAGGTGGAGAGACAGAAACACCAGGTGGAGAGACAGAAACACCAGGTGAAGAAACAGAGAAACCAGGTGAAGAAACAGAAAAGCCAGGCGAAGAAACAGAAAAGCCAGGTGAAGAAGTAGGAGCGCCTAACTTACCAGAAAAAGAGCAAGGTAGTTCCAATAATCAAAAACTTCCAGCTACAGGTCATAATACAAACTACCTTCCATTTATAGGGGTAATTCTTTTGTTAATAGGAATGCGTTTAAGATTTATGACTAAAAATAGCTAATAGGCTTATAAAAGGCAGAAGAGAATGTCATCTTTTCTGCCTTTAAGTTTTTAAATAGAAGAAATAAGGTAAAACCTTCTGTATTGACCTACAAACGCCCTTCAAGTAAACTAAAGAGAGTTTGCAAATGAAAAGGTGATAATGTTGTTAATTTCAATTAAAACGTTACAAGATGATCGTTTTTTACGTCCGCTGCAAAATATTGGCGGCTTATTTTTTGAAGATAGTACGATTGGATTTGAACAAGAGGAAGCAAATCTTATCGTTGATATACACATTGAAGAGAATGTAAAAGCATCTGCTCGTTTAACAGATGTTGCTACTGGAAATGTGTATGAAGAAACATTCGCAAAAGATTTATCTGCTTTCACAGATGAGAAAGAGCGTATGAAGCAAGTGAAGCACGTTGTTTCTTATGTATATCTTTCTGTTCTTCAGCAGTTAACTGGTCTTGAACAAAGCTGGGGCATTTTAACAGGAGTTCGTCCGACGAAACTTCTTCATAAAATGCTTCAAAGTGGTATGTCAAAAGAAGAGGCACACCAAGAACTTCGTGAAAGCTATTTAATTCATGAAGAGAAAATTGAACTTCTTCAGCGTATTGTGGATTGCCAATTAGCGGTAGTTCCGGATTTATACCGTTTGAAAGAGGAAGTAAGTATTTATATCGGTATTCCATTCTGCCCAACAAAATGTGCATATTGTACATTCCCGGCGTATGCAATTAACGGACGTCAAGGCTCTGTTGATTCATTCTTAGGTGGTTTACATTATGAAGTTCGTGAAATTGGTAAGTTTTTAAAAGAAAAAGGTGTAACAGTTACAACGATTTATTACGGCGGCGGTACACCGACAAGTATTACAGCAGAAGAGATGGATATGCTGTATGAAGAAATGTATGAAGCGTTCCCAGATGTGAAAAATGTGCGTGAAGTAACAGTTGAGGCAGGTCGCCCCGATACAATTACGCCAGCTAAGCTAGAAGTGTTAAATAAATGGAATATTGACCGTATTAGTATTAATCCGCAGTCATACCATCAAGAGACATTAAAAGCAATTGGGCGTCATCATACTGTAGAAGAAACAATTGAGAAGTATCACTTAGCTCGTGAAATGGGAATGAACAATATTAATATGGACTTAATTATTGGTCTTCCTGGTGAAGGGCTAGATATTTTCAAGCATACGTTAGATGAAACAGAAAAGTTAATGCCAGAATCATTAACAGTTCATACGTTATCATTTAAACGTGCTTCTGAAATGACGCAAAACAAACGTAAATATAAAGTAGCTGGTCGCGAAGAAATTACAGCGATGATGCACGAAGCAGAAGAGTGGACGCAAAAGCATAATTACGTACCATATTACCTATATCGTCAAAAGAATATTTTAGGTAACTTAGAGAACGTTGGTTATGCAATGCCGACGCAAGAAAGCATTTATAACATTGTTATTATGGAAGAAGTTCAATCAATTATCGGACTTGGCTGTGGTGCATCAAGTAAATTTGTTCATCCGAAGACAGGTGCAATTACGCACTTCGCAAATCCGAAAGATCCAAAATCATATAACGATGGCTTCGTAAAATATACAGAAGATAAACTGAAAATTTTAGAAGAGTTATTTGTATAAGAAGAAAGAGGTTGTTCCGATTTGGAATAGCCTCTTTTTTATTCCGCTATTTGTGGGTTGATTCAAGTTGTGGTTGGTATAATTTCATTTACTGATAAACGGCACTGTTTGTAAAACTATGTCGATAATAATCAGAAAAATTAGTCAAATCATTGGAGGACAATGTCTACTTATGGACGAAATGATAGATTTATGAAAGAGAAAAGGGGGAAATTGTTGGCATGTACATGACGATAGGGAGAATATTTGATTTAGCGGTTGGTAAGTATCCGAATAAAGAGGCGTTAGTAGAACCGGAAAAAAATATTCGCTGGACATATAAACAGTGGGATGAGCAAATAAATAAAACGGCGCAAGCTCTGTTGGAAGAAGGGGTAAGAAAGGGAGATACTGTATCTGTTTACTTATATAATTGCCGTGAATTTGTAAACGTTTACTTAGCCTGTGCGAAAATTGGGGCAATCTTTAACCCGATTAACTTCCGTTTAAAAGCAAAAGAATTATCGTATATCCTCCAAGATGCAGCCTCAAAAGTAGTAGTCTTTGAAAAAGCAGTTGAATCAACTGTTGCTATCATTGAACGAGATTTTCCAAATTCGTCTTTTTGGTATGTAGAAGACGATACACCTTCCTATGCGAGTTCTTACCATGAAAAAGTAAATGAAGCATCAGCTGAAAAAGTAGATATTGAAGTCGATGAAATGGATTATTGTTCTATGTTATATACGAGCGGTACGACTGGTCATCCGAAAGGCGTACTACATCGCCATCGTGAAATGACAGAGCATAGTATGATTTGTACGTATTTTATAAAATATAATAGAGATAGTGCCGGACTTGTTGTAGCACCTTTATACCATTGTGGCGAGTTAAATGCTGGGATTATTCCGCGCATTCAAGTTGGTGGAAAGAATGTAATTTTACATCACTTTGATACGGATAGAGTATTACATACGATTCAAGACGAGAAGATTACGACGTTTTTTGCAGCACCGACGATGTGGAATATGTTACTGCAAAAAGATTTAACACAGTACGATTTAACTTCGATGAAGATTGGTGTTTATGGAGGAGCGGCGATGGCTCCAGCACTAGTGAAGGAATGTAAAGAACGTCTTTATATTGATCTTGTCCAAATTTACGGAATGACAGAAATGGGACCAGTTGTTGCGTTTCTCGTAGAAGAAGATCAAATTACGAAAGCAGGCTCAGCGGGAACACCTTGCTTTAGTCATGAAATCCGCATTGTAAAACCGAACGAAGACGCACCAGCAGAGCCAGATGATGTATTGCCCCCTTATGAAGTTGGGGAGATTATTTTGCGCGGCCCAACTATGATGGCTGGTTATCATAACCGAGAAGAAGCAAATGCAAAATCGATGTATAAAGGATGGTATCACTCTGGTGATTTAGGTTATTTCGATAAAGATGGCTATTTATTCGTCGCAGATCGTGTGGATGATATGGTGATTAGCGGTGGCGTTAATATTTATCCACGTGAAATTGAAGATTTCCTTCATAGTCATCCTGGTGTATTAGATGTTGCGGTGCTTGGTGAACCGGATGAATTATGGGGAGAACGTGTTGTGGCTGTCGTTGTAAAGAAAGATGAAGCGATTACAGAAGAAGACTTAGAAATATATTGTAAAGAAAGTGATGAATTAGCAGATTATAAACGTCCGCGTCATTATTTATTTGTGGATGAACTGCCTCGTAATGCGAGTGGAAAATTACAAAAATTTGTCCTGAGAGAATCGTTGAAAGGCGCGAAAAAATAGGGTGTAGAGCAGTCGTCTATACAAATAAAGCTATCTTTTTTAATAAGAAAAGATAGCTTTATTTTTTTTGAAAACGATTGGAAAAATGGCATGTATTTTCTATGTAAACTCTCTTTTGTTATTATATAAAAATATTTTTTTGGGGATTACATTTTGCTTATTAAGTATTGTTTAATTAATGCGTTTTAAAATCATATGCTTTATGTTTTTACGAAATCGGGTGATTAGCGCAATGATAATTATGCCGAAGAGAATTTTCCATATGTGTTGCCCGAGTATTTGGAAGATCGCATCTAAATTTTCACCTAACCAATAACCGCCGATCAAGAAGAAGGATACCCAAAATAGAGCCCCGGAATAAATTGTCATCGCAAAGCGGCGAAATGGTAAGTTGATAATGCCTGCAAAGTACCCTGTGAAATGACGGACACCTGGGATGAAAAAGGCGATAAAGATTAGAAAGTAGCCGTATTTATCGAACCACATTTTTGTTAAATTAATTTTCTTTTGAGTTAAAAATACATATTTCCCGTACTTCTGAATGAAGGGCATGCCTAGTTTATTTCCTACAAAGTATTGGAAGGTCATACCTACGCTTGTCCCAATAAAAGATAACAGAATTAAAATTGGCAAGCTTAAATCTCCTTGGTGTGATAAAAATCCTGCATAGGCTAATGTAGGCTCCCCTGGAAACGGAAGCGTAATATATTCTAAAAGTAAACCGATAAGTACTACATAATACCCATATTGCTGAAATAATTCTTGAATCCATTCCATATTGTGCGCTCCTTTTTAAGTGATTTTTCTCTATTTGAATCGACTTGAGGCCATACTCAATATAGCTCTTTGCTAAGTAGCAAAGAGCATTGAAGTGTACATGTTACTATGAGTTAAAGTTATAGCGGTACAAAAATACGTTGAAATCTTCTTCTTTTGGACCAAAATTAACGGCTTTTTCTTGTATGCGTTGGAAGTTTTGTCTGTCATAAAATTCATAGTTGCATTCGTTATCGGTATATAAATATAAAGATGTTACGTCTTCTTTTTTCATGTATTGGAATAGATGACTTAGTAAAGACTTTCCAACTCCAAGACCTCTTGATTCTTCGGATACGATGAACAATTGTATGCAGCCTTGAAATTGATCTTCTTTTCCTTGAATGAGTTCTTTATATGTTTTTTGTACTTGTATAAATGCTTTTAAAAATTCTCTATTCTCTTTATTCGTTATGAATAGCTTTAGCGTGTTAAAGGCAAAGCTAATAGTGTTATGGAATCTCTTTAAACGGTTTTTATCTTTTTCAGAATCGCCTAAAATGACACCGATCACTTTATTATCTTTTTCAGCTACTTTACTGAAGGAACTCCCTAAAATGCAACTGTGTAAATAAAAGTTTAATACTGAGTTTAAGAAGTTTTTATCTGTAATGAATTCATTAAATCCAAATGCTTCACCGATTAAATGTTTTATAGGCTCATAGTCTTCCTTAACAAGACTTCTATATTTTACTGTGTTCATAATTGTATACTCCTTTTATTAATGTAAATGACTTATTATAAATAGTAAGGTCTCCTCTAAGGGGAGAGTCAATGGTTGTATGCGAAAAAATATAAGGGAAGAGATACAAATGAAGAAGTTATTTTCTATTGGAGAAGTTGCAAAAATAAAGGATATTACGATAAAAGCGCTAAGATACTATCATAAGATGGGGATTCTTATTCCAAAACATGTTGAGGAATCAACTGGGTATAGATATTATTCGATAGATCAATTTATTCACATTGATATTATAAAAAGCTGTCGAGAGTTGAACACGAGCATAGTAGAGCTGCAAGAGATTTTTAAGGAATGTAACACGGATAAATTGCTACAATTTTTACAATTGAAGAGAGAAGAAGCGGAAGAGCATATAAAGAAAATGAAAGAGGTAATGGAAACGATTGATGACTTACATGCGAAAGTAGTGAGTTCACAGGAAATATTAAAGAATGATGAAATCTCTATTGAATTTTTTGACCAGCGTTATGTCGTTGTTGCGCCTTGTAAAGAAGTAGGGAGTTTACAGGAGTTACTGTATTATTCTGATTTAGAGAAAATCGTGCAAGATTATGAAGAGAAGATGGAAATGGAGATGGGGATTCTCTACAACGTAAATGCAAATTGGGATGTAGAACCGAAGTATGTATTTAATAAGGTACGAGATGGTGTACATATGGAAGAGATGCAAAATATAAAAGTATTACCGGGCGGAAAATATATAACGTTAGCGTATAGTAAAGAGAATGAGGAAGAATGTCGAAATACCATAATGAAATACGTAAAAGAAAATAGTATAGAAGTAGAGAGTTTTATTGAAGTGGAGTTAGTTAGTGATATTTTTAATGCGGAGACGTATAGTTGTCAAATTCAAATTTTGATAGGGGATAGTGAGAATAAGAAGTTTTGATGCTATACATTTAGGGGGACGCCTACTTATTAATAAGAAAGACCATCCCTAAAAAATGGGATGGTCTCCTTAAATCGTATTATTTACGTGAAAATCCTTCTTCATCAAGGTATTCCGCTGCTTCTGGATAAGAGTTGAATGTACCGTCTAAGTTTACACCAGCGTACACGTTCCACATATCATCCTCTTGAATAAGAGTTA
The DNA here is from genome assembly GCF_022664315.1 of Bacillus cereus group sp. BfR-BA-01309. Classification (NCBI taxonomy): domain Bacteria; kingdom Bacillati; phylum Bacillota; class Bacilli; order Caryophanales; family Bacillaceae; genus Bacillus; species Bacillus cereus group sp. BfR-BA-01309. The sequence continues at coordinate 100,681 of NZ_JAKUHE010000010.1, read as the reverse complement.
GGATATGACCGTCTTCGTTCTTCCATTCTTCTTCAGCAGCAGGTTCCATTGGTGCTACAATTTCCTCTGGCTCTTGTGATAGACGTTCAATTACTTTTTCAATTAATGAACGTAGTTCTTCTTCTGAAAACTCACGGATGTTAATCATACCTTTATCATCTGTTTTATAACCTTTAATGAAGTTTGCATATACAAATCCGTTTCCATTTGGGTGTAAATGATATACAACGTTCTTTTTATCTAAACGACTTTCTTCAAAGTGAAAGTTTACGCGTTTTAGTGATACGTTCTTTCTTTCTAATTCAGGGAAAGATTCAATAATCGATAATTTTTCTTCAAAAGTTAGCATAGTGCCTCCAAATATATAATAAAAGATTTAATTTATCTATTATAGCATAGTTATAATAGTTTCCAAAGATGCGGTGGGAACTTACAATTGAATGCGTTTACGTCACGATACTGTAAAAAGTGGACTAACGAATATATTCTTTTAGGTGTACAATGGAACGTGGACTTAATGTGAAGGTGGTTATTTATATGTTTCAAAAAATAGCAAAGGAATGTTTAGCTGGTTTTACTGTTGCGATTGTTGCGTTGCCACTTGCCATTGCATTTGGTATTGCTGCAACGGGAACGTCTGAGGGAGCACTAGTTGGATTGTATGGTGCGATTTTTGCAGGTTTATTTGCGGCGTTGTTCGGTGGTACACCGGGTCAGGTTACAGGGCCAACTGGACCGATTACTGTTATCGCAACAGGAGTTATTGCGACGCACGGATTAGAGGCGAGTTTTATAGCCTTTATGATAGCGGGACTGTTTCAAATTTTATTCGGTGTATGTAAGCTTGGTTCTTACGTTCGATATATTCCGTATCCTGTCGTTTCAGGATTTATGAACGGAATCGCATTAATTATTATTTTAGGTGAAATGAAGCATGTGCAAAATAGTTTTCTACTTGTAGTATTAACGATTATTGTAATGATTGTTTCTGGAAAATGGATTAAGGCTATTCCATCTAGTTTAGTTGCATTAGTTGGTGTGACTGCTTTGCTTCCTTTATTTTCTTCTGCGTTAGAAGGACTTACAGTGAAGTTACCGATTATCGGCAATCTGTCATTAAATAAGGTGATTGAGAAGATCGGGACGATTCCAGAAGCGATGCCGACGCTTCATATTCCATCTTTAAGTGGAACAGGCATCGCAGAACTTATTTTACCAGCGCTTAGTATTGCTTTATTAGGATCGATTGACTCGTTGTTAACATCGGTTGTAATGGATAATGTGACGGGTACACGTCATAAAAGTAATAAAGAACTGGTCGGACAAGGTATCGGTAATATGATGAGTGGATTGTTTGGCGGATTGGCAGGAGCAGGTGCGACTGTACGGTCTATCGTTAATATAAGAAGCGGTGGTAAAACGGCGCTTTCAGCAAGTATGCATAGTGTTATATTATTTATTTTCATTATGGGACTTGGATCAGTCGTGCAATACATTCCGCTTGCTGTATTATCAGGTATTTTAATTTTAACTGGTATTGGCATGTTTGATTGGGAAAGCATGAAGAAAATGCATGTAGCACCAAAAGGTGATGTCATTGTTATGCTCGTAACAATGGTTGTCACAGTGAAGTTTGATTTAATGATTGCTGTTGCGTTCGGAATTATTCTTTCATTCATTATATACATGGTGAAATGTAAAGAACGTAAAGCTTCTATTGTAAAAGAAAAGGAAGCGACGTATAAAATTAAAGGCCCACTTTCTTTCCTAACAGTGGATCGTATTTTTTATGCTTTACAAGACGTGAAGTCTCCGGTTGTTTTACGTATGAAAGATGTGCGCTATATGGATGTATCAGGAGCTATGGCATTGTTGAACTTTGTTGAGCAATCGGATAAAGTAGGTGCGAGTGTGAAACTAGAACAAGTGCCTGCTCATATTGAAAACACGATAGTAACGATGGCGAGTAATGAGCAGAAAGATAAATTACAGTTTGTAAAAGCTGAGTCTATATAAGAAAATGCTCTCGTATGTGAAGTGACCCCCGAAAATGGGACACCAATCAAAACACCTAAACCACTTTTTCGAAATACATTTCGTACAAAAAAACGACATATTTATTATATATTCTTTTTTATCCCGCGTTAACGGAAAGTAAAACTCCCACCTCAAAATTCAGTTGGAGCAAAGAAGTTAGGTGGGAGATCAAATGTCCGTAAACGTCCGATTGGTGAGGGCTGATAATCAGTGGGGGATGAACAAAACCCCCACTGATTAAAGTTTCACTTTATAATAGCGCTTTTAATATTTTAGCATGTTAATAATTCGATTAAAATAATTATTCCATATGAATAGTTTCTAATTTCATACGTAAAAAAAAGAGGACAATTAAGTGTTGTTTTATGTTGAATGTAGAGGCGGTAAAGGAGTGGGATAGAAAAGAAGCAGCATCCAAATAGATGCTGCTTCTTTTTTATTCTATTTCTAAATCAACAATTAAGTAAGCGAGTATCACAACAAAGAAAATACTAACGGCTGGTGCTGTTAAGACGTGTCCAGACATAAAGCCGATACCGAGCGATAAGACGAGTGTGCTAGCTAGTAGCGTATGTTTTACGCTAAATAGTTTCCTGAAGTTTGTGATCAAGCGAATGAATATTTTTATTCCGAAATAAAGAAGTGGTAATACGTACATAAGGAAGCCGACAATTCCGAATGCAAAGAATAGGTCGTAGAAATCCATTTCGACTAACTTCATATTCGTCGTATAGTTACCAGCATAGCCCATTCCAAATAGGTTTTGAGATAGTGGTGCTTCTTTATAGTATTGTTTATATACTTTTAAAAACTTGTCACGATCACTATAAATTAAACTTTTCATTTCAGAGTCTTTTAGTTCGCCTTGCTTATGTTCTTCTTCTTTAACTACTTTTCCTTCTTTTCGGTCTTTCTCGTCTTGTACTGATTTTTTGTATTCATATATTTGTAAATGGATACTCATATTTTTGGCAATAGGGGTTTGCGGTGTAATAACGATAGCACCATAGCCTACTTTCGTTCCGATCATAATGCTTGCATACATCGCAAGTACAGTTGGAATCCAGTAATATACTTTTGAGAAAGAAGTTGTTTTATGAACCGAGTATAAGACAACGATTGGGAACATAATTGCAAAAATGGAACTTAAATCATTTCCAGCAAAGAACCATCCTCTTGAACCGATCTTTGAGTTCGGATAGCTTTGGAAATCTGTACCAGTTGCCATAGCCGCGATGATTGAAATACTTAAAATTAACGTTGCATATAAGAAATATGTAATGATTTTATGAAATACATATTCGTTATTTTTTAATTCTTTTAGTGCGATGATATATCCAAACATTATTATAATTAGATATACACTTTTCAAAATAAATTCACTTCTTCTCCAAATGAAACTGGAGATTTGACCATTAAATTATTCATAAGGCTGATTGCGAGCACGATGCCAAAGAGACATAAGTAGAGACGCACCTTGTTGTTTATGGTGAAGGAGTAGATAGCCTAATGCAAGAAGCATAAAGGCGAAACGGACTACGATTCCGACTGTTGCACTCATGTGTAATACATAGATTGAAAAAGACGTTAATAAATCTAAGATTGGTTGAAACACAATGAATAGCAGTAGGAAATGCGAGAAGGAATTATCCGTCTGTTTTAACTTAGTAACCATATGTTCCTCCATTTCTTCATTCCTTTATTTCAGAACCTCTATATAAATAGGAAGGAGAATGAATTTCTATATTTAGTTTTTATATCAGACTTAAGGATACACTATTTCATTTTAATGGTAAATAGATGAGAAGAGGCGATAAACCGACTTTAATTGCTATATTTTTTAACGGAATTGTATGTTTTATACGAGGCTATATACAAATTACGAGATTATTAGACAGAAAATTAAGAAAAAAGAAGGGTTTTTCACCTGCTTTCTATAATTATATAAGTATAATCTTTATGTAGAAAAGAGGGGTATATATAATGGAAGTAACAAGTAAAACAGAATCTGTCATTGTGAAATATGAAGGGCACGTTGCAACGGTTATGGTCAATCGCCCAGAGGTGTTAAATGCATTAGATGAGCCAACGTTAAAAGAACTATTACAAAAACTGAAAGAAGTTGCGGAGAGTTCAGCGCATATTGTGGTGCTATGCGGGAACGGCCGCGGTTTTTCTGCGGGTGGAGATATTAAATCGATGCTTTCAAGTAATGATGAAAGCAAGTTTGATGGTATTATGAATACTATCTCTGAAGTTGTCGTGACTTTATATACGATGCCGAAGCTTGTTATTAGTGCGATTCATGGACCAACTGCTGGTCTTGGATTAAGCATTGCATTAACAGCTGACTATGTGATGGCGGATATTTCATCCATTATTGCAATGAACTTTATTGGAATCGCTTTAATTCCAGATGGTGGCGGCCATTTCTTCCTTCAAAAGCGTGTCGGTGAAAATATGACGAAGCAAATTATTTGGGAAGGAAAGAAATTATCAGCAACAGAAGCGCTTGATATTGGCTTAATTGATGAAGTAATCGGCGAGGATTTCCAAACGGCTGTGAAGCAAAAAATTAATGAGTGGTCACAAAAGCCGATCAAAGCGATGGTTCAAACGAAGCAAATTTTATGTGAAGTAAATCGTTCTAATTTAGAACAAACGTTGCAACTTGAAAAACGCGGCCAATATGCGATGAGACAAACAGCGGATCATAAAGAAGGCATTGCTGCATTTTTAGAAAAACGTTTGCCAGCATTTAAAGGGGAATAAAGTGAAATTTGAATAAATGGCGGTTTTACTGCCGGTTAATTTAAGGTAAAGGGGAGAAAGTGCTAACACATTTTAGTATAATTGTGTTAGCACTTTTTTTTAGGAGTAATATATGAAGAAAATTATCGGTGTTGTCGGCATAATTGTAATAGCATATTATGCTTTGCATAGTACACCATCTATGGCGGTGCGAACTGCTTTGTTTTTTGAAGGACATCCAAGCGTTGCGTTTTCTGGCGAGGTGACGAAAGAAAAAGATGTGAAAAAAGAAGCAATTCCTGCTGAGTACCAAACTTTATATAGTAAGGAAGAAGAATCAGAGCACTATTTCTTTCCGCACGTAAGAGCACATGGATCAGGAATTGATATGCTTAGTGCGTGCGTGAAGAAAAAATGGTTTTTCTATAAAGCAGAGCTCGGATGTTATTAAACATAGGAGGATGAATGATGTCAGCATATAACAAGTTAGTAAGAGACCGTGTTCCAGAGAAGATTTTGATGTCTGGAAAAACATATACAGCACAAAAATTAACAGGACACGCATACATACAAGCTTTAGCGAAAATTGGAACGGAAGAAATTCGTGAATTTGCTTCCATGAAAGAGCGTGAACATGCGCTTGATTCTCTTGCGGATGCACTGGAAGTGATCATCTCATTAGCGCGTGCAGAAGGTGCAACAATTGAAGATGTAGAACGTCTTCGTAAGCAAAAAGAAATAGAGCGCGGTGGATTTGAAAGAGGCATTTATTTATTAGATGTTTCAGAAGAATAGTTTGATAGGGAAAGCATAGTGTTTATGAATAACGCTATGTTTTTTTGTTAAAGTGAATTTTAATATAATTTAGAAAATTGAACTATATGAGTAGAGGATTTATAGTAAATTCGGTATACTAAATAATAGGGAAAATGAGGAGGAAACGACAATGGCACATCATGCAAAAGAAACGATGGAATTGATTAAGGAGCTTGTCTCTATTCCAAGTCCGTCTGGAAATACAGAGAAAATCATTCGTTTTATTGAAAACTATGTAAGTGAGTGGAATGTAGAAACGAAGCGTAACAATAAAGGCGCTCTTATTTTAACGGTAAAAGGGAAAAATGATGCACAGCACCGTTTATTAACAGCACACGTTGATACGTTAGGTGCGATGGTGAAAGAAATTAAGCCTGAAGGTCGTCTAAGTCTTTCTATGATTGGTGGATTTCGCTGGAACTCTGTAGAAGGGGAATATTGCGAAATTGAAACATCAAGTGGTAAGACGTATACAGGGACGATTTTAATGCATCAAACATCTGTGCATGTATATAAAGATGCAGGTGAAGCGAAACGCGATGAGAAAAATATTGAGGTTCGTATTGATGAGCGTGTCTCTTCAGCTGATGAAGTACGCGAATTAGGAATTGAAGTAGGAGACTTCGTTTCATTCGATCCGCGCGTTCAAATTACAGAGAGTGGATACATAAAATCACGTCATTTAGATGATAAAGTAAGTGTTGCGATTTTATTAAAATTAATTAAGAGATTACAAGATGAAAACGTAACATTACCATATACAACTCATTTCTTAATTTCTAATAATGAAGAGATTGGATACGGTGGTAACTCTAACATTCCAGAAGAAACGGTTGAGTATTTAGCGGTTGATATGGGAGCGTTAGGTGATGGACAAGCATCTGACGAATATACTGTATCTATTTGTGCAAAAGACTCTAGTGGTCCGTATCATTATGCGCTACGTAAACATTTAGTAGAGCTTGCGAAAACGAACAATATTGAATATAAAGTAGATATTTATCCGTACTATGGATCGGATGCATCAGCTGCGATTCACGCTGGATTTGATGTGAAACATGCATTAATTGGAGCGGGTATTGATTCTTCTCATGCATTTGAGCGTACACATGAAAGTTCGATTGCACATACAGAAGCACTGGTTTATGCATATGTATTATCAGAGATGATTGCGGAATAAGAAAAAATAGGCTGCCAGAGGTAGCCTATTTTTTTGTAGAGAAAGGGACATAGGTGTATGGATTTAAAACTATCTTCAACAAAAAGTAAATGAAATGTATTTTATTCTACAATATTAAGAAAGTAGGTTTACTACATAATTCGAGTATTATGAAATAATAGAGATGCACTAATTTTTTTGTTTGCATTTGTAAGAATTTTTATATTAAGCTTATGTGTTATTTATACGAAACAACGGGTAAAGATGTATCTTCTTTCTGTTAATACATCAAAAGAGATTGTCAATGGTAGTCTCTTTTATTTATTAACGTTTCTCTTTATTTCAAGCATGTGATATCATTTAATTTTATATGAAAAAGTATTGTAATTATAACGATATAGAGGATGATAATAGATTGAATAATCATAGTAAAACACCTGCATGTATATATACGTATGCATTTCGTGAGGAGGAGCGTGCTTTATGTTATTTGGAAATGCGCTCGTTTTTTGGAATGGAGTCTCATGTTAATATTTTGAAAAGTGATGTCAAAATTGACCCAAGTAGAAGTGCGTTTATGAAAGAGCGCGTTGAGGTTATGTATGAAGGGGACGACTTAGAAAGTATTTTAAAACAAGTAGAACAAATTGATTTGGCGGGGGCGTCATTTAAAGTGATCTTCGTTAAAATTAATGATCTTGGGAAAGAAAATAAAATTGAATATGGGGAAAGACGTCTTATTGAACGCGACCTTGGCATGCATATTGAAGGAGAAGCTGATGTTCGTAATCCAGAGCGTGTATTCGGGATTGTTCCTCTTGGAGGACGCTGGTACTTCGGACACTATGTAGAAAGTGAGCCAGTTTGGTATCATCACATAAAAAAACCGCATAGTTATTCGACATCTCTTAGCACACGTGTTGCGAGATCAGTTGCAAATATTGCTGTACCAAATCCAGATGGAGTACGAGCAATTGACCCGTGCTGCGGTATTGGAACAGTAGTAGTAGAAGCACTTTCTATGGGAATTAACATCGTTGGTAGAGATATAAATCCACTTGTAGTTCTTGGAACGAGAAAAAACATCGCACATTTCGGGTTTGAAGGAACAGTAACAAAAGGTCCAATCGAGGAAATTATGGAGAACTACGACGTTGCTATTATCGATATGCCGTACGACCTATTTACGCATGCCACACCAGAAGACCAGTTCTCTATTCTTTCAAGTGCGCGCCGCATCGCTAAAAAGGTAATCGTTGTCACGATGGAAACAATGGACGACATGATCCATGAAGCAGGATTTGAAATTACAGATCGCTGTATTACAAGAAAAGGATCATTTACTAGACAAATTCTTGTTTGTGAATAAGAAAAGAAGGTCACCCGTTTGGGTGACCTTTTTTTCTTTGGATTGGTGTGTGATTGGTTGGTAGTTTAGGTGGAATTTGTCGGTAAGCCGATATCCTATGTCGAATCGTCGATATCGCTACATTAGTATATTACTGTTCTTTTAATTTCTCTTGTTGTGCGATGAGTAAATTGCGTAAGACATGCCCGCGGTAACTTTCTAGTTTTCTTCCTTCATGGTAACGCACGCCTAATTTTTTTAATTCAGCTACGTACCAGCCTTTTGTTCCGTAATACATGGGATCACTTCCTTTTTGCTTTTGAACAGTATATGTGGCGTGGGGAAAGAATTTTCTTTTTTATTCAGCATTAGGGCAACAAAATTGAAAAAACATGTTAGGGGAATATGATATCACTTCTATTTCTAGTTTATTAAAATAGGCTTTATAGTAGGAATTTCGAAAAATATAAAGGGGGAATATGCTTTGTTTCCAGGTACTTTATATGAAACACATGTTAAAACTAGAAATTTAGAAGTAGCAAAAGAGTTTTATACGAAACTTGGATTATTTCATGCTCGTACAATTGAAGAACGCCGTGTCGCATTCTTTTGGTTTGATAAAGATAATAAGAAGGAACAAATGCTAGGCATTTGGGAGGTATCAGAAGAGGCGTTTCATACAAGTCACTTTGCATTCAAGGTTAACTATGAAGAAATCATTCATGCAAGAGAATGGCTTCTTAATAAAGGAATAAAACCAAGGGCCGCTTTCGGTCTTGAACCGTCTGAGCCTATGGTCCAGACGTGGACACCTACTGCAAATCTTTATTTTTATGATCCTGACGGTAATTCTTTAGAATTTCTATGTTTACTTCCTGAAAAGAAAAACGTAAAACAAGATGTCATGCATTTAAGTGAGTGGGAAAAATTGCCGAGTGACATATAAAGTGAAACTTTAATCAGTGGGGGTCTTACTGCCCGTTACATGCGGGATAAATTCGATTTTGGCTCCAATCCCGCAAAATAATTAAAAAAGGAGTCATAACTTTGCTCAAATGGTGAGGTTATGACTTTTTTGTTTTGTGTGGCTAATAATCACCCATTGTCTACTGTATAAAAATATAGACAGTAGTGTATGCTTTTTTACACAATGTATACAAATTTATACCCTATGCGTTGGCATGATATTTGCAATGGAAATAGTATCAACATATAGGGGAGAGATAGAAATGAAGGTTAGTAAGGTGTACACGACAATTGATGCTCACGTAGCTGGGGAGCCGCTTCGAATTATTACAGGCGGCGTGCCAGAAATAAAAGGAGAAACACAGTTAGAAAGACGCGCATACTGCATGGAACATTTGGATCATCTTCGCGAAATTCTTATGTATGAACCGAGAGGACATCACGGCATGTACGGTTGTATCATTACGCCGCCTGCAAGTGCTCATGCTGATTTTGGCGTATTATTTATGCACAATGAAGGCTGGAGTACGATGTGTGGTCATGGTATTATTGCTGTTATTACAGTCGGAATTGAAACAGGTATGTTTGAAGTGACAGGTGGGAAACAAAAGTTCATTATTGATAGCCCTGCCGGGGAAGTTATTGCGTACGCAACCTATAACGGGAGCGAAGTAGAGTCCGTATCATTTGAAAATGTTCCTTCATTTGTGTACAAAAAAGACGTTCCTATTAAAATAGATGACTATGAATTTCAAGTAGATATCGCGTTTGGCGGAGCTTTTTATGCTGTGGTGGATAGTAAAGAATTTGGTTTGAAAGTCGATTTTAAAGACTTAGCTGCTATTCAAACGTGGGGCGGTAAAATTAAGCACTACATCGAGAGCAAAATGGAAGTAAAGCATCCACTTGAAGAAGGGTTAAAAGGAATATACGGCGTTATTTTCTCAGATGAACCGAAAGGGGAAGACGCAACTTTACGAAATGTAACGATTTTCGCTGATGGGCAAGTAGATCGTTCTCCTTGCGGCACAGGAACTTCCGCAAGAATCGCAACGCTTTTTGAAAGAGATGTCCTACAAAAGGGAGAGATTTTCGTCCATGAATGCATTACTGACGGGAAATTCGAGGGGGAAGTATTATCGGTAACCGCAGTAGATACATATGAAGCTGTCGTTCCAAAAGTAACAGGGCATGCCTTTATTACAGGATTCCATCAGTTCGTTGTAGACCCGAGAGATGATTTGAACCGGGGATTTTTGTTAGGATAGAAGATAGAAGGAGGAGATGAACAAATATGCTAGTCATAAGCGCGAACGAACAACGAAACTTAGTAAATATGAACGAAGTCATTGAATACGCGGCGCTTGCTTTAAAAGAATTTTCCGCAGAAAGAACGATCACGCCAATTCGCGGCTCATTACCATTTGCGAACGAGAAAAATACGGCATTAATTATGCCTTCAGTAGCGGAAGGGTTTGAGGCACTTGGCTTAAAAGTAGTAACAGTAGTCCCTGAGAACAAAAAGATAGGAAAGAAAACGATAAACGGGATTGTGATGCTATCAGACTTTCAAACGGGAGAACCGCTCGCACTTTTAGAAGGATCCTACTTAACGATGATTCGAACAGGAGCCTTGTCAGGAGTAGCGACAAAACATTTAGCTCGCCATAACGCAAAAACGTTATGCATCATTGGGACAGGAGAACAGGCGAAGGGAATTGCTGAAGCTGTATTTGCGGTAAGAGATATTGAAAAAGTCATTTTATACAATCGAACAGAAGAAAAAGCATATGCATTCTCGCAATATATACAAGAGAGATTCAATAAACCTGCATATGTTCACACAAATGCAAATGAAGCAATAAGCGAAGCAGACATTATCGTCACAACTACGAACGCATCCACACCAGTCTTCTCAGAAAAACTACAAAAAGGCGTCCACATAAACGCCGTCGGCTCATTCAAACCGAACATGCAAGAACTACCATCCCACGCCATCGCGGGCGCAAATAAAGTAGTAGTCGAATCAAAAGAAGCAGCACTAGAAGAAACAGGTGACCTTCAAGTTCCAGTGCGAGAAGGTTTATTTGAAGCGAGCGACATCCACGCTGAACTTGGACAAATCGTAAGCGGAGAAAAAGTTGGCCGCGAAAACGATGAAGAGATTACTATTTTCAAATCAGTTGGTTTGGCAGTAGTAGATATTATTGTTGCGAAGTATTTGTATGAGAAAGCGGTGGAGCGAGGGGGTGGGAATAGGATTGAGTTTTGAGGGGCTGCCTTTTGGTGGTCTTTTTTTGTTTATAATGCGCGTAGGCATCTTAAATGTGATGTATCATATATTCTGTTAAAATTAAACAAAAATGCAGGTGAGAAACTTTGGATTTCGTTCGAAAATTAACTCATATTTATGGCTTAGGGCTTTGCTGTGGGTTGTGGAGTAAAGCTGAAGTAATTCAATGGTGTGATAAATTGATTGAAGCAAGTGAAAATCCGCCATATGAATTAATTGAGATATCCTTAATGTCTAAAGCAAAGATAGATGATATGGAAGGGAAGTTATTTGAGTTTAGTAGCACGGTTGATGAAGAATACACTGTTAAATTAATTCTTTCCGTCATTCATGAAAAACTAAAAGAACATGAACTGACGATTGAAGAATCAATTAAATGCACCACTAGACTTTTAGTCAACAGGGGGGTGCATTGGGAGGCGGAATACTTTGAATTGTATAGTCTAGACGATAGCTATGACTTAGCTAAAGATGGTGTTCATTTTGATTTAAGTCAAGTCATTCATACATATATTGAAATGTTAAGTATTTATAGTAAGTATTTTAGTGGATTTGAAAAACTGTATTTTAAAGTAATGGGAAATGAGTGGAGATTTTAATATATATCAGTATTTGATTATCTTTGTTTGTCCCTTATTTTCCAATTGGAGAATAAGGGACAAATTTTTATGAAGGAGTAAATGCAGTTTTTTTACCATTCCCGCCATTCTTCTGTTATATCTTCTTCGGATTCTAAGCCAGCTATTCGTGCAGCTGCATCGATAAATTCATAGAGATCTTCTCTTTCCATAGTTTCGATAAAATGGTCATGTTCGATATTTAGTTCATTTAATTTCATAACGACCTCTTTAACAGCTTGCATGACTTCGACTTCGGTTGGGTTCTCCCCTAATTGCTGTAAATTGTTAATGTAAGTGTCAAGAACCGTATTTGTTGCACCCATATTTTCTTCAGTGAAAAATTCCCCATCTTCATCATACTCAACCCATGAGGTTGTTGGTTTGTTTTTTTTCAATTCATCAAATGTCATAATAACCTCCTAAATGTGTTTTTTGTCTTTAATTTCATTCTACATTTTCGATCATATATAACAATCATTTTAGAGGGATTTTCTATAGGCTACTAGTTTTTTAACTCATTTTATGTAAAAATAATTGATTGTTCTTAATTGTTCGACAAGATGCAACAATTTAAGATTATATTTTTTGCTATGATAAGTAAGAAATTTACATATTGTGTTATTGGGGGATAAAAAGAGATGTTGAAAAAATTTACTACATGTATTTTAGGTGGCGCTTTAGTATTCAATTTATCTGGTTGCGGCAATACATCCGACAAAACTTCTTCAGAATCTAAAGAAACCAATTCTAAACAAGAAGAAAAGAAAGTACAAACAACTGATGAGGCGAAAACGAAAGAGAATACAAAGCAGAAAAATACAGAACAAACAAAAGAGAAATCAAAAATAAAAGAAAAAGAGTATGCTGTAAACAAGGATTTTCATACACCTACATTTGATGTAACTGTAAAAAGAGTTGTAGAAAGAGATAAGGTTGGTAAAGAGAGTATAGGATTCCAAAAACCTGAAGATGGACATGTCTTTATTGTTGTAGAAGCAGAAGGGAAAAATATTACAAACGAATCGATGAAATTAGCTATTTTACCATCAGTGGATTTAGTGGATGAAAATGATAATGCTTACCAAAGTGATGTGTGGGCAGCTAGTAGTTATGAGGTTGAAAAAGGTGAGACCTCTAGTATTACTAAGGAATTAAAACCAGGGGAGGTAAGGAGACAAAATAAAGTTTACGTGATTAATAAGGAAAAATTTGATACAGGAAAATGGTATGTAATTGTTAACCGTGAGTATAAGGAACAAATTAAATAGTGATTATTTATGAAGAGGAGATGGCTCCTCTTTTTTTGCATGAAATTTTGTAAAGCAAGAAAAAATAGAATATTAATATTCTAATATTCAATAGAAAGATAAAATGTTTAAAAGTTCAAAATAATACATTATAATATATTTAGTAAAATTAACCAAAATATATTTTGCTTATTATGTATTAAAGGGGAAATGAAAATGGCTGGACAAATTCGTATGTCACCAGAGGAGCTTAAATCGAAAGCGGCTCGATATGGACAAGGTGCAAATCAAATTGAGGACATTTTAAGTCAACTACAAAACTTACAAAATGAATTAAGAGGAGAATGGGAAGGTCGTGCTTTCGAAGGTTTTGATCAACAGTTCAATCAATTAAAGCCAAAAGTACAAAACTTCGCACAGCTATTACAAGAAATTAATATGCAACTTAATAAAACTGCAGAGGCTGTTGCTTCTCATGATGAAGAATTATCACGTAATTTCGGTTTGAAATAAAAATTGTTTTACTCTATATAACAAGCATTTTTAATGAGCCATACAGCTTATAGTGTATGGCTCATTTGATTGAATTCCTAGAGCGAGTGATATTGATAGGGATATATATAATGAGATTTCTTTAATGCATTTGGAAAATTTATAGAAAGGATTTGAAAGAATGGGACAATTTCAAAGTGATTTACAAAAAGCAACGCAAATTGCTACGAAAATGGGATCAGCCTCTGATAGAATTCAAAGTGCAACCAGTCGTTCTATAACAAAGGCGACGCGTACAACGTTGTCTGTTAACTTCAAATCACAAGAAGCGAATCAGCAAGTTTTAGACTTGACGAAACAATTTTCCGCTGCCTTTCAACAAGCGGTTGATAATATTCATTTGGTATCTAACGAGTTTGAGAGAATGGATAATGAACTTCATAATACCTTTCGCTAATGTGACAACCTACGTAAAGTAAAATAGTAGGAGGAATATGATGAGTCAAGATATTGAAAAACAAATTAATCAAGTAAATCAAAAGTTACGAAGTGTATTTGAAGAGCAGGACCGAAATCAATCTGCGATTCAAAAACAGGAAAAAGTAGAAGAAGATTTTCATGCATGGAAGAATCAAAACCATCGTTTGTTTGATCGTATTTTAGGAACTTGGCATAAAGATAGAGAAATGTCATTGTTTTTTATGGATATGCGTCAAGAAGCACAATACATAGAACGAAAACTTACATTTGAATTGGAAAGCCAAAAAGAAACATTGTTTAAAGAGAAACGAGATCTTAGTGACTTAGAAAATGATCTTTCATATCAGCAACAACAATTAGTAAAGGAGGCTAATTCATGAGTTTAAATATGTATTTGGGAGAAGTACAAAACCAAACTCAAAGTATGAATGCTGTATGTACCGCTACCATTCAAGGTATGGAACAAGCCATTCAGTCGATTGATGCTTTTGCAACTGATACTGTGTTACAGGGGCAAACATATAGCAGTGCAAAATCATTTTTTGTACAAACTTTTCGGCCTCTAGCGCAAGGAATTATTTACTTATGTGAAGAACTAATTCGTCAGAATAATGCTTTTCCAAGTGACTTTCAATCACAAGTAGCTTCGACAGATGTAATTGAACATGAGATATTAGAACAAATTCGAGAAATTGACCGAATGAAAACAAGTATGGAAGCTGTCAATCAAGCTATGCCAATGCCAGGTATGGATGCCATGGTAAATCTTTTTATTGTTATGAGGCAAAAACTGCAAGAAAAGCTGGATCATTTGTATCAATTCAATCAGACCTCTAGTAATAATTATAGTACAGCACTTCAATTAGCAGCTAGTATTGCTGCAGGTCTTGCGGAAGTTCAAAGTGGGAAAGGGTTTAGTGTTGTCAGCGGTACATTTAGTACACAAGGATTGAATATGGATTGGACGGGGCCTATTCAAAAAATTACAGCAGATAAAGCTCGTGAAGTTGAAAGGTTAAATAAGGATTCTGAATCTGGTGAAGTAGACAAAAAAGAGTCATTTTTAGGTATGACTGGCTTTGATCCAATGGTACCATTGGATGGAGTGGGGAATACATTTGGAACACTTACAGGTGCAGCTGCAGTAGGGAATACAGTTTATAAAGTAAGGAATGGTTATGAGGTAAAAAAAGAATTTGATAGAAAAAACAAACGAGTTCTTATAAGAGAGAGTTATGATTCTGTTAAAGATAATAAAAAAGTTAATGGGCGGCATAGAGATCATAAGATTTACTATGTAAATGATATCGAAAAGAAAATCGAAAATGGAACTGCTACTCCTAAGATAAAAGAAATAGAAGCTATGATAAAAAAAGGAAGCGCAGCCAAAATGGCCTTAAAGGATAAGCTTGGATGGGCTAGTGTAGCTATAGATTCATATACGGATACGAGTGAGAATATCAAAAATAATGCCTCGAATGATAAAATTGCAGGAGATATTATTGGTAATGTTGTAGTGGGAGGAGCAACAACTGTAGGGGCTGCGGTTCTGACTGTTGCAGTTCTTCCTGCTGCTGCGCCAGTTTTGGCAGTTGCAGCAGCAGGATTCGGTATTTCAGTAGGATTAACATACTTAACAGAAGGTGTAAAATGGGATGTTGATGTAGATGGTGATGGTGAAGATGATAGTATTAAGGATATGGTGAAAACTGGTGCGAAAAAAACTTGGTCAACAGTAGCAGGGTGGTTTAATTAACATGAAAAGAAATACAGATTTTAATAAAAAAGTTTTTGAATATTATATGGCTCTTTATGCTGTAAATGATATAAGGTCGACTATAATTACTCTTGTGATTGGGATAGCAGATATATTTGTGCTTTTACCTGTTTTTGCGAATCCTGTTCAACCGATATATATGTACATAATAGTTCCACCAGTTGCTTTTTTAAATGTATGGGCAATATGGATTGTTATAAATCCTAGGAAACGGCAATTACAATACACTCTATTTCGTGGGGTATTTGGCATCGTATGTTCAGTAGGATTATTAGTTATAACCCAAAAGTTTGCATATGGAATGTTAGGATTACAAACTCCTATCTATTTTATTTTTTCGGTTGGTTTGTATATTTTTGCTTTGAATTATTATTATAAAAATCATATAACAAAACTTCAGGAGCCAATCAAAAAATCAAAATCATCGAAAAAAAACTCTGGTTTTGGAGTAGTGGCTTTTATAGGATTGGGTCAACTCGTTGCTAATATCAGTCTTGGTTTTGCAACACAAAAGATGGTAGCAATTGTATTAATGTGTGTATACTCCATGCTTTCGTTTATTTTGTTTCATTTCATTATGGAACTCCATAGGTATTATTATTTAAGGAAGCATATAGAAGATGGAGGTAGAACACATGAAACCTTTTAAAGAGTCTGTATTGAATATTAAGTATATAATCGCGGTTCTCCTATAGTCAGTAAAGACTATGGAAAAGGGAGAAGTAAGATCATGAATATAGAATTACATTTAGATAAAGGAAGGATGGGGGATTATGCCATTTTCTAAAGAAAAGTTTTTACCAAATGGTTCTATTGTTCTATTAAAAGGTGGGACGAAGAAAATTGTGATTTATGGAAGAAAACAAAAACTTATGGTTAAAGAACCTGTGATGTATGACTATATTGGCTGTTTTTATCCAGAAGGATACATTAATCCTGAGTATACATTTGTATTTAATCATGAGGATATCGAAGAAATTATATTTGTAGGTTTTATAGATGAGGAAGAAGAGGCATTTGTAGGATTGCTTAATTGAATGTGATTTAGAAACAGGTGACCTTCAAATTCCGATAAAACTAGCAATCTCCACGCCGAACTTGGACAAATCATAAGCGGGGAAAAAACCGGACGCGAAAACGACGAAGAGATTACTATTTTCAAATCAGTTGGTTTGGCAGTAGTAGACATTATCGTTGCGAAGTATTTGTATGAAAAAGCGGTGGAGAGTGGAGTTGGGAATAGGATTGAGTTTTGAGAGACTGCCTTTTGGTGGTCTTTTTTTGTTTGGTTTGTCGGTCCATATATTTTGGCACATGAAAGTATATTGAGATTGTGGCGTTCTTTTTGTTTATAATGCCTGTATGCATCTCAAATGTGATGTATCATATATTCTGTTGAAATTAAACAAAAATGCAGGTGAGAAACTTTGGATTTAGTTCGAAAATTAACTCATATTTATGGCTTAGGACTTTGCTGTGGGTTGTGGAGTAAAGCTGAAGTAACACTAAAAGAAGCAGACTTCAAAAAATCTAGACCAACACATGATAGAATATGCAGTAAGGCATTATATGAACAAATAATGAAAGATCCTAAATTGGCTTCAAAATTCACAGAAGAAGAAATAGAATTATTTAAACATGGGGAGGTACCTGATGCATTTACATGGCATCACTACCAAGACACAGGACGAATGCAACTCGTAGATTATGAGTTGCGTAGAAAAACTGGTCATACTAGCGGATATAAAGTTTGGGGCAAAGATAGTGATAAATAAGGGGACTATATATGAATAATGTTACTTGGATTGGGGTAAATAAAAAAGAAATTACAGATGAACATATTCAACAAGTAGAACAATATTTGGGTGTTAAATTTCCTATTGATTTTATTGAATGTGTGAAAAAATATGATGGTGGTTATCCACGCCCTAAAATATTTGATATACCTAATCAAGATGAAAATGTGTTTAGTAAACTTTTAACTTTTGATTTAGAAAGTAGAAATTCCATTATTCAAGTATATGAAGATATAAAAGATAGATTAGTAGATAAGGTATATCCTTTTGGCAAAGATTCGTTTGGAAATCACTTATGCTTTGATTATCGGAATAATTCTCAATCACCAACTATTGTATTTTGGGAACATGAGGAAGAAGAGATAGAAAAAGAAATTTATCCTGTTTGTTCATCTTTTACGGAATTGCTTAATAGCTTACGTGATTATGAAGACGAGGACGAATAATTAATTATGAGTAACAAAGGTAAGACTTATGTGTATTACGCATGAGTCTTTTTAATATTATCTCAAAGTTAAGAAGAAGTTTTTATTGTTTTTATAGTAATTAATATGTACTCTGATTCGTATACAGCATCTAAAGTATTACATGAAGAACTTAAGGATGCAGGGATTGGACCACCCCCATATTCTAATGCAGCACATCATCTAACACCTTGGAACGATAGTAGGGCAGAAAAGGCACAAAAATTATTAAAGGAATTTGGGATAGACCATGATTCGGCGGCTAATGGAGTATTTTTACCTTATAAGGTTAATGAATACGTGACTACTGAAGTCTTACACATAGGAAAGCATAGTTCAGAGTACATACTTGAAGTAGAGAGAGTATTAAGTCTTGTTAAGAAACGGGGCGGTACTCAAGAAGATGCTGTTGACGCCTTACATGATATAAGAGAACGTTTATTGAATGGTGAATTAAAATTAAATAAACCGAAGAAAGAGTAATCTTATAATAGAAAAATAACAAAGGAGAGTAAAAATGAAAATTTGGGAATTAAAGAGTTCATTTGATGACTATGAATCCTTTCAACTATTGAATTTAGAAGAAGATTCTAAAAAGTATTTTAAAGGAAAAATTGACTCGGCAGTAAAAGCATCTGATTCATGGGGAGAAATACGTATTAAATGTGTAGAAGAAGGAAATCAAAGTGATTTGCCTCATTTTTGAGGAGAAGTTGGTACACCGATGGTTAGTGGGAAAGCTAAAAAATTCTTAGAGTCTATACTTGGTGATAATGTAGAATTTCTTCCCCTAATTCATGATGTGACGGGAGAAGTGTATTATATAATTAATGTTTTAAATGTAATAGATGCTATTGACTATGAGAAAGCTATACTAAAGAAACTACGTTCTGGCTTAGTAATAGATTTCAAAAAATACGCATTCTTACCTAATATGGTTAAGAACCAAACGATATTTAAAGTTTACTTAAATGAAATATTACATATTCCTTCCGTTTTTGTATCAGATGAATTTAGAAATACAGTGTTAGAAAGTGATTTAAAAGGTTTTGAATTTATCGAGGTATGGGATTCAGAAGCAAACATGTAAAAGAAAGTCCTAAAATAATTGATAGGAGTTAGTGACATGGATGCAAAGGATTTAGAAATTCTAAGAATGTTAAACAATTATGAGGGAAATGAAAAAGAAATTTTTGAACTGATTCAAGCTGAAGAAATGGTGAAATTTATATGTGGAAAAATATGATTTTGGAAATTGAAAAAATAGAGAAAAGTTTTAATGATAAACTGAATACACCAGCAACAGATAGTGAAGTTAAGAAATTAAGAGAACGCATGAAAGAGAGTTTTAATGTTGACCTACCGAGTGAATATGAGGAGTTTCTTAAAACTGTAAATGGATTAGATTTTAACGGGCTAGTACTTTATGGAGTCGACTCTTATTTGTTAGATACAGAAAGGGACGAATCAATTTGCGGGCTTATAGAAACCAATGAGATTTGGTATGAAAATGAATTTCAAAAAGAGTATCTTTTCCTTGGAGATTCAAATATAGCATGGTTTTGTAAAAACATATCTGAAAGTACTTACTTAGAACTTGATAAACCATCTGGTACAGTGATGGAAACATATAATGATTTCAATACAATGCTTGAGGAAGCATTGAAACCAACTCTTCTTTAGTAAGGAGGTAGTAAAAATTATGTTTAACTTTTTGAAAAAATATGTTGTAGCAGACAAGAGTGTTAAATCTAATCAAACACCTATTTTTTATCCTTTACCAAAAGAAGAGATAGCAGAAGCAGAAGATTTGTTGAAAATGCAGTTTCCAAAAGAACTAAAGCGTTTCTATGAGGAAATTGGCTATGGATTTTTAAAGACTAATAAGACTCTTATTAACAGATTTATGGACCCATTTTCTGTTGTAGATTTTCGTTTAAGACAAGATATTTATGAATATAATCCTAATTTGGACGATGTCGATGATGAAGAATCACTAGTATTTTTTGAAGTATCAGAGATTAGCTTTTTAACAATTAAATTTAAGCAGGAAAATGAATTAGGTCAATGTCCTATTTACTCTGAGGATGAGAAAATAGCGGATTCTTTAGAAGAATTTTTAATAAAAATGGAAGGAAATCCTGATTATTATATTTAATAGATATCAATTCTCTTTTTTAGAGTGGTGCATTATTGGTTTGTCCTTTTGAGAAGTATTTTCTAGCTTATGTGATTACAAAGACAAATAATAATTAATTATGAGTAACAAAAGTAAGACTTATGTGAATTACGCATAAGTCTTTTTAATATTATCTCAAAGTTAAGAAGATTGAGGGGGGAAATTCTCATGAATCTAGGGGGCTAGTTTAAAAGAAATTAAATATACCTAGATTTCAACACCCGATTAGTCAAAAAATGGTACCATTAACAGATAGTAATGGTAAAAGGATATTAAATGATAATAAACAGCCTATTTTAACATTTCGGGGTTAAATAAGGAATGTAAAAAGGCCATCTGAAACGTTGATAGTATTGCAAACATATAAAGCAAAATTAAGATACCTGATTATATACCTGTATTAGGTGATTATGATAGAAGTGTCAAAGGTGAGATTATAATAGGTGGGTATGGTTATAGATTCCGCAGGAGTTTCATTTAAGTTTGAGAAGGAAGCGAGATAATAGAATGCAAAAATTTTCAAAAATAGTTATATGTGTTGGTGCGTTAATAATGATTATACTGGGCATGATTGTACATGATACATGGAAGGATAGGATTTATTTTTCTTTAGCTGTACTTTTTGTTACCGTACTTTCTTTACTATGGAATATAGTTGCTCATAATATTATGGATAAATTTTGAAAAAAGGAGAATAAATAGCTATGAAACTTTTACCGATTGGAACAATAGCGGGGTGGTTTAATTAACATGAAAAAAAATACAGATTTTAATAAGAAAGCTTTTGCACATTATATGGCTCTTTATCCTGTAAATGAAATAAGGGTCCACGTAATTGGTCTTGTCCTTTTGGGGGCAGATGTGTTCGTTCTTTTGCCTGCGTTTGCGAATCCTTTTCGATTACTCTATGTATATATAGTAACTCCTCCAGTTGTTTTTTTAAATTTGTGGGCGATATGGATTGCTATCAACCCTCGGAAACGACAATTACAATATACTCTATTTCGGGGAGTATATGGCATCATATGTTCAGTCGGATTATTGGTTATAACGCAAAAATATGCTTATGAAGTGTTACAATTACAAACTCCCATCTATTTTATTCTTTCATTTGGTTTGTATGGTTTTGCTTTGTATTATTTTTATAAAAATCATATTGAAAAACTTCAGGAACCAAGAAAAAAATCAAAATCATCGAAAGGAACTGGTGGTGTAAAAGTAGTAGCTATTGCAGCGGGATCGGGGCAGTTAATTGCTAATATAATTCTTAGCATTGCAACACAACAGATGGGGGCAATTGTATTTATGTCTGCATGCACAGTGTTTTCGTTTGTTTTGTTTTATATGATTATAGAACTCCATAAGTATTATTATTTACGGAAGCATATAGAAGATGGAGGGAAAATACGTATAGGCTTTTAAAGGGGATTTGTTGTATTTCAAGTATATAATGCATTCTTCTTATGGAAGCCATTCACGAAGCTTATAGCAATAAAAGATGTATAAGTGGAAGATGATATTCTAAGCTTGTTCTTATTAATGATAAAATTATAACTGTTTATCCAATGTATTAAAGAATGTGAGGTACTCAAAATTGAAAGTAACTACTCAGCCCATAGTTAAAAATGCAAGATAATATAGAGGGAATTGTTAAGAAGCACTCCCCCTAAGTTCAGATGAAATGAAATGATTGAATATTTACATTTAAATAATCGACTATTTATGCTTTAATATTTATATGTACATAATTGGGATAATTAGGGATTTATATTTAATATGTTTTAAGAAAGGGGAATGTTTTTTTTATGGAAACTCCAGAAAATCAATTTAAACGTGTACTTAATCCTTGGTTCTCCATTTGGACAAAACCACGTGATACAATGAAAGAAATTTTTATATCCAAACCTAAGAATGTGTTTTTACTCATTTTATTAGGCTCATTCGTACAGACTTTAGATCGAGCATCTTCTAAAAATGTGGGGGATTCAATAAGTAGTCCAGTTTCAATAATCTCAATGGTTATATTTGGTACCTTCGTTGCTTTCTTAATTTATTATTTTTTGCTACCAGCGTTATTTAATTGGGTGGCAAAAAAACTTGGTGGACAAGGTACATTTGAAAAAACACGTTACGCAGTTGCCTATTCTTATATCCCTTACGTTTATTCTCTTATATTAGTTTGGGTGCCTTCATTTTTCTTGTTTGGGATAGAAAACTTTACGAGTGAGACACCGAAAATGGAGAGTAGCATAACTTTAACGATTTTGTTTCTTATTTTTGCCATAATTGATATAGTTATTGGAATTTGGACAATCATTATTTCCTTAAAATGTTTAGGAGAAGCACACCAATTTTCAGCATGGAAAGCATTATTAACAATAATAGTGTCCTTTATGATTATCATTCTTCCATTAGTAATAATAGTATTTCTTATAGTAGGGGTTACAATCTTTTAATCATTAATTTGCTTCTTATTTATCCAAACGTTTTCTACTTGCTGTTAGTAATTGTTACAGGGTGAACAACCACATGATTTGGATGTTCCACTTGGCGAAGCGTATGACCTTTATGATCAAATTGATCGCCCGTTTTACGGCCTGTTTTTCTTATTATCAGTGCTAACAGGAATTTGTAAAGGCAAACTTGAAAATCAAAATATTAAACCATTAAAATCTTAGGGTAGCTGAGTAGTTACAAATGAAAAATATATAAAGTGACAAAAAATGATGATCTAGATTCTTTAAAAATATAATTATCAAAAGAACTAGAAATTGTAGCAACATTTTTAGAAAACGATATCCAAGGGATTCCAGTTAAATGATGGTTACAAAAAATTGATGAAGTATTAAATAATTTAAAAGAATATAATGAATTTCAAGGTACATTATGTGCAATTCAAGTAAAAAAGGATGAAACTATACTTGGAGATTTATATTCTATCCATAATCCTAATATATGTAAGATTGAAATCACGGAACTTAGAAATTTAATTGAGATTTGGGACAAGAACAAAAAATGTATAAAAATGATAACTTAAAAATTAACTTTTATAAAAACATTTAAATTAAAATTCTCCTTAAGCGTGAGCCCAATAGCTCACGCTTTTTATTTTGGGTGACTATAATATTTATTTTTAAAATTTATAATCATACTATTTGTTACGAGCGAACTATCAAAGAATCCATTGGTTTTAGAGCTAATTGAAGGTGCTTTTTCTTTTGCGCGGGAAGGAGTGTGGGATTGTTCTGGTTGCCCGTTCAAAAAGTATTTAAAAGTAAAAAAAGGTCGTCAACCTCATCACAATCGGTATATGAAGAATTAAAAGAAAAACATGGAGTTTGCTCGGAAGAAAGATTATAAATCTAGACCAAGTGAAAATTGAAAAATAACACCCCTCAAAGAGAGAAAATTCTCTTTGAGGGGTGTTATATAAAGAAGTCATCCTGCTCAAGGTGATTTTATTATTTTGAACTAGTCCCATTCTTCAAGCTATCCCCACCACCAAGCTCCGCCTCAATCTGCGAAGTCTTCGATGACTCATCCATACGCCAATACGTGATAAAGCTGATTGCGATACATCCGGCTACGTAGAAGTAGAATAGTGATTCCATTCCGATACTCTTTAGCCATAATGCGATGAATTCTGCTGTTCCACCGAATATCGCAACTGTTAACGCATACGGTAAACCTACGCCAAGTGCGCGAATTTCAGTTGGGAAGAGTTCGGCTTTTACAATCGCGTTAATGGAAGTATAACCGGTAACGATAATGAGACCGACCATCATGAGTAAGAATGCTACCATTGGTTCTGTCGTTTTTTCCATGAAGAAGAAGATTGGTGCTGTTAGTAAGGTTCCGAGAATACCGAAAGCCATTAATAGTGAGCGGCGTCCAATTTTATCGGATAGTAGCCCCGCAATTGGTTGAAGTACGACGAAAATAAGTAGTGCGGCAAAGTTAATCCAGCTTACAACTTCTTTTGGAAGACCGACTGTGTTTACCATGAACTTTTGTAAATATGTTGTGTACGTATAGAATGCAACAGTGCCTCCTAATGTTAGGCCGACTACTGTTAATACTGCTTTCGGATGTTTCATAAGCGCGCGAACGGTTCCTGCATTTTCGCGTTTTTGTGATTTTATGTTTGAGAATTGCTCCGATTCATCCATTGTACGGCGAAGCCATAATACAGCTACTGCGCCCATCGCTCCAATAATGAACGGAATGCGCCAACCCCAAGCTTTCATATCTGGTTCGCTTAGCAATTGCTGAAGAACAATTTGAACGCCTAACGCAACCATTTGCCCAGCAACGAGCGTTACATATTGGAAACTTGAATAAAAGCCTCGGCGACCACTACTAGCCATTTCAGATAAATACGTTGCCGAAGTTCCGTACTCTCCGCCGAGTGATAATCCTTGCAGTAAACGGGCAAGAACTAAAATAATTGGTGCCATAATTCCGATGCTTTCGTAACTCGGTGTACAGGCGATAATTAAAGAACCACCGGCCATAACCGTAATCGAAAGCGTTAATGCTGCCCGGCGTC
This sequence comes from Bacillus cereus group sp. BfR-BA-01309, assembly GCF_022664315.1. Taxonomy (NCBI): domain Bacteria; kingdom Bacillati; phylum Bacillota; class Bacilli; order Caryophanales; family Bacillaceae; genus Bacillus; species Bacillus cereus group sp. BfR-BA-01309. The sequence goes on along the minus strand of NZ_JAKUHE010000010.1, from coordinate 75,707 downwards.
CGTGCCGATCTGCATAGCGTCCCATTAATAAACTTCCGATAGGGCGCATTAGAAATCCAACTGCGAAAATAGCTGCTGTGTTCAGTAACTGACTCGTTGGATCGCCTTTAGGAAAGAACTCTGCTGAGAAGTAAACAGCGAAAGCAGAGTAAACGTACCAGTCATACCATTCAATTAAATTGCCGACTGAACCTTTGAAAATATTGCTGGCGACTCGATTAGATTTTGCTTGAGCCATAATCATTCCTCCTCTTGCTTAGTAATAAAAGGTATATATGAAAGCGTGTTCATTGTAGTTGAATTGTACTGTCTATAGAATGAAATCTCAATATTATGACAATTTTATTCTTTTTGTACTTTATGTACATGGGGAGTTTTAATAGTTGCTTCATTATTAGTTTTGTCATAATAATAGAAAAAGGAGATTGATAGTTTTGAATATTTTATCAAAGGATATGAAGTATGAAGAAATCACGCAAAGTGTCATTGCAAACGAAAATAGTGAGCTTAATTATCGCGTTAATTGTATTTGTCGTTCTCCTATTAGCGGGAATATTTGTTTACATTCAGTCCGTTGATACGAAGCGCCAAGTGGAGCAGCTAGCACTGCAAACGGCAAAATCTCTTTCTTTTATGCCAGCTATAAAAGATGCTTTTCAAAATAACGAGCATAAAAATACGATTCAATCCATTGCAGAACAAGTTCGTGAGCAAGCTGGCGCAGATACTGTAATTATAGAAGATCGCTTTGGGGTTATGTATTCCCATTCTAATTCGGAGTTAATTGGCACAAAGAGTAACAATCCATATAACTATGAAGCACTCACTTTTGGTGGCTATTATACGCTTGAAGGAAATGGGGAAAGTGGTCCGGCTTTAATGGCGAAGGCGCCCATTATTGTTCATAACGGAGACTACGATCAAGTAGTAGGTGTTGTGACAGTAGAGTTTTTAATAAAAGGTATTGAATCTAACATACTGAGCAGAACGAAAGAAATTATACTCTTTTCCTTAGCTGTATTACTAGCTGGAATTGTTGGCGGTATTCTTTTAGCACGTAGCATTCGTAAAGATACACTCGGTTTGGAACCGAATGAAATCGCGGCGTTATACCGGGAACGAAGTGCGATACTACTATCTATAAAAGAAGGAATTATCGCCATTGATCAAAACGGTTTTATTACGATGATGAATACGTCGGCAGAAGAGATGTTACATGTAAATGGTGATTATATGCAGCAACACATTTCAAATGTTTTACCGGAATTTAATATGGAGAGAGTGCTAGAAAACGATCAAGAAATCGCGTTTCAAGATAAAGTGTTTATTTTAAACATGACACCGATACTTGAAAATAACAGTACGGTAGGAGTTGTATGTAGTTTTAGAGATAAAACAGAACTGCAAAACTTAGTGAATACGATATCTGAGGTAAGAAAGTATTCAGAGGATTTACGCGCTCAAACGCATGAATTTACAAATAAGCTTTTCGTCTTATCGGGATTACTTCAGTTAGGGCATTATAAAGAAGCGATTGAATTTATCCAACAAGAATCTAACATTCATCAAAGCCAAAACCATATTTTATTCCATCAAATTCATGATGCGAAAGTACAAGCAATTTTATTAGGGAAAATCGGAACAGCGTCTGAGAAGAAAATCGATTTTTATATTGAAGGAGATAGTGCACTTCATCCGTTACCAGATCATATAAAAGTATCGCACCTTATTACGATCCTTGGAAACATAATCGACAATGCGTTTGATGCTGTGAGTGGGCAAGAGGAAAAGAATGTTTCCTTCTTCGTTACGGATATTGGGCACGATATTGTGTTTGAAGTGATAGATAGTGGAGTAGGGATACCAGCTGAAAAAATCACGTCCATTTTTCAAAAAGGATTTTCAACGAAAGGAAATAATCGTGGTTATGGGCTAGCAAACGTGAAAGAAATGGTAGATCTACTAGGGGGAACAATTGAGATTCAAAACGAGAAAAATGGGGGAGCTATTTTTACAATTTACCTTCCGAAAACATTGAGAGAAAGTACATGACAAACAGGGGGATGGGCATATGTTGAAGGTTGCAATTGCAGAAGATGATTTCCGCGTCGCGCAAGTTCAGGAAGAGTTTTTATCAAAAATAAAAGACGTAAAAGTGATTGGAAAAGCATTAAACGCGAAAGAAACGATGGAATTACTACAAAAGGGAGAAATCGATTTACTTCTATTAGATAATTATTTACCAGACGGAATTGGAACCGACTTATTACCACAAATCCATGCTGATTTTCCAAACGTTGACGTCATTATGGTTACTGCGGCAAATGAAAACCATATGCTAGAAAAAGCAATTCGAAACGGCGTAAGCAACTACCTTATAAAACCGGTCACGTTAGAAAAATTCGTTCGCACAATTGAAGACTATAAAAGAAAGAAGCAACTATTACATAGTAACAATGAAGTGAATCAAGCACTTATCGATAACTTCTTCGGCACTTCGCAAATACAAGACATGAAAAACTTACCGACAGGTGTAGATCCGTTAACACTGCAAAAAGTGAAAGGGATTATAAAAGGATTCGAAGAGGGAATTACAATAGAAGAAATGGGAGAACAAATGGGGGCCTCCAGAACAACCGCAAGAAGATATTTAGAATACTTAGTAGCGACAAACGAATGCACAGTAGAGTACACATATGGCATTATCGGACGACCAGAACGAAAATATCGCATAGGACGAGGACTATGAAAAAACGATTATTACTATGTATATGGATCATGACAGGAGTAATAGCTGGTTGTTCTGTAGAAAAAACGCACACGAATAAAGTGAACATAGAAGAAGTAGAAATCGTTGCGCCAAACGTTCAAGGAGCAGGATGGGACTTAACAGCACGGGCAATGCAAAAAACGCTAACAGAAGAAAAAATCTTCACAAAACCAATCACTGTCACAAACAAAGTAGGTGGCAGCGGTGACGTCGGATGGAAATATACGAAACAAAAAGGCGGTCACGTACTGGCGATCAACTCAAGCTTACTCATAACGAACAACTTACTAGGCCACAGTAAACTAACATATAAAGACTTCACACCGCTCGCAACACTCGCATCAGATTGGGAAGTCGTTGTCGTATCAAAAGAATCAAACATAGAAAACGCAAAGCAACTAATGGAACAACTAAAACAAGACAAGAAAAACTTCAAAATCGGCGTTGCCCCCGGCCTAGGAAACGACGATCACCTATCCTTCGTACAAGTAAGCAAAGCATTCGGCATAAACCCTGCCGAACTACAATTCTTCGTCTACGAAAACAAAGAAAAAATCATAAACGCCCTAACGAACAAACAAATCAGCGCCGCAACCATGACCCTATCCGAAGCCGAAAAACAATACAAAACCGGCAAAATAAAAATACTAGCCGTATCCGCACCAAAACGGCTAGACCGACTCCCAGAAATCCCAACATGGAAAGAACAAGGAATCAACGTCATCTTCCAGCACTGGAAAGGAATTATGGGCCCGAAAGATATGACGGAGGAAGAGGTTGCTTATTGGGATGGTGTGATTAAGAGGATGGTGGAGAGTGAAAGTTGGAAGGGGATTTTGAGGGAGAGAGGTTGGGAGAGTTTTTATAAGGGGAGTGGGGAGAGTCGGGGGTTTTTGGAGGAGAGTTATGAGTGGTATGGTGGGATGGTTGGTGGAGGTAGAGGAGATAAGTAATTTTAGTGCTTTGTACTTATAAAATATCGATATCATTCTTAGTATATACATTTATATAAATGTTTCCTTTTATAAAGATAATGCGTTATTATAATTTTATAAATTAAGATAGAAAGGGAACTAAAATGGATGTTAATAATATAGAGTTACCAGAATCATTAAAAGAAGTACTTTGGGATGGATGGATGCTCCTTGGTATTATATTTGTTGTATGTACTGTGCTTGTAATTATTAGATCTTATATACCAGATGATATGCTACCTATAATTAAAGGTGCTATAGCATTAGTTATTTTAGGCGGGATATTTTATCTAGGTTATTAAAATAATTATTATAGTTTATGAGTGAAAAGGAGTTAAGATGGCTAAGCGAAAGAAAAAGCAAGATGAATCGATATTGGGATCTTTACTAGTTATGACGTTTTTCGGGGTGTTGTGGAAACCGGAATTTTTAGTACCAATAGTAATGGTATCGGCCGCAATTATATTATTATATATGTATGTGAATGTAAAAAAGCTAAGAGAACTTCGGCAATCAGGAATTTATGATATTGATAAAATGAGCGGACACCAGTTTGAAAAATATTTAGGAAGTCTATTTCCGGCTTTGGGTTATAAAACAGAGATTACTAAAGCATCTAACGATTTTGGTGCAGATTTAATTTTGAGAAAAAATGATAAAAGAATTATTGTACAGGCAAAACGCTATAAGAATAACGTTGGAATTAAATCTGTTCAGGAGATTGTTGGTGCAAAAGAATTTTATAAAGCTGATGAAACATGGGTTGTTACAAATAGTGAATTTACAGCTGCAGCATACAAACTCGCTAAAGTGAATCGAGTTGTATTAATTAATAGAGAGAAACTTATTAAGTTAATTGGTCAGGGCAAACGAGAAAAGAGAAATTAGTGATACAAAAGGTCAGGTATAGACTTATGGAAAAGGCACTATGAAAAGTGTCTTTTTGTTTTGGATATAGAAAAATAATCCAGAAAACTTATATTTTAGTATATAATTTAAAATGAGAATGGCGTGTAATAATATTTTTAATAGTAAAAGAGAACTTTTGATCATTTTTTATTATTGTAACTCGTTTATTTGTATATATTTATATTTAATTTATATAAATGAAATACACGCATAATATGAAAAAAGAGGGGATTCTTGTGGGTTTACACATTATACCGAATGATTTGCCAAGCTTGACTCCAGGTGAAAGAAGAGTGCTTGAAAAGATTCGCTCTTTATATAAAGACGTGGAGCGAGAAGCGTACTTATATATTCAGCCAAGAATTAGACATTTAGAACCTGATTTTATTTTAATTGATTCACAAAGAGGTGTAACAATCTTTGAAGTGAAAGATTGGGAACTTTCTTATATTAATAGAGCAGATAGAAGAAAAATAGATTTAGCAGATGGAAAACAGGTAGATAATCCATTTTGTAAAGCTAACTTATACCATACTGCAGCACAGAGATTATTTAGGTTGCACGATATTTTAAAAAATGAACGGAACGAATTAAAGTTTAAATTACATACTAATGTTATATTTCCGTATCTTCATTCTAATAAGATTGAAGAGAGTGGATTAGATCAAGTATTTAATCAGCCACCAGCGCAGTGTATTTCATCTGACATGTTAAGTACAGTAAATATAAATCAATTATTTAAAAATGAATTTAGTTTCGTAGAAGAAGATGAAATTATTGCAATACGAACACTATTATTTCCAGAAATTAAGGTTAGTTGTAGCGATAATCAAATCAGTACAAAAGAATTAATTACAGCACTAGATGCAGAGCAAGAGCGTTTCGCGAAGCGTGTACCATACGGTCACTATATGGTAACTGGAGTTCCGGGTAGTGGGAAAACGGTTTTATTGCTAGCTCGTGCAATTCATCTAGTACGTGAACATCCAGAATGGAAAATAAAAATATTAACGTATAATAGGTCGTTAAAAACAAAAATTGAAAACAAATTGAATTCTTTAGCAGCTGATCTTGTCTTTATGAATGTGCGCTTGGAGAATATAGATGTTAGCACTTTTCATAAATTTGCGCTAGATACAGCAAGTATATGTGTACCCCAAAAAAATACAGTGAAGTGGTGGAATGAAGAATTGCCGGAAGTAGCTATACAGCGAGCTCAGTCATCATATGATGCTGTTTTAGTGGACGAATACCAAGACTTTCTAGATGATTGGATTCGATTATGTGTGAAGTCTTGTAAAGAACATACGTATGTTAATAATCAAAAGGAAACTGTTACGGGGATAAATTTATTTTTAGCAGGAGATAGACTACAGAGCATCTATAACAACTCAGATCATAGTTGGAAGAGCTTAGGTATTGATATGCGCGGGAGAAGTTCTTTATTAAAGAAATCTTATCGTGCCGGTAGTCAACATATAGATTTAGCCCTTAATTTCTTGAAACAAGAAAAGAAATTGGAAGAGGAAGTAAATAAATTTTATTGTCCAATGAGCGAACTATCTTTTGAGAATGAAATGAAAGATGGAGTTAGTTTTATTGAAGGATCGTATGAAGATATTAGTAATAAAGTCTACGAGCTTATTAAGCGCAAGGGCTATAAGCCAGAAGATATATTAATTTTGTGTAGAGAAGGAAAAGATTGTGAGAATATACAAAAGAAATTAAATCGTGAGATACGTCAAAAAGTAAAAGTTACAAAAAATATTACTGAAGGACATTTAATTATAACAACATATCATTCATCAAAAGGTCTTGAGGCACCAATTGTCTTTTTAGTTGATGTGGACAAGTTTGAAAGAATGGAGCTTGAACAAAATGATATTAAACTACGTAAGCTATTATATGTAGGCATGACAAGATCATCTGAGCATTTATACATTCATGCTGGAAGTTATGATAAACCTTCCTTTGGACAAGTATTAAGGAACGAAATATCTTGAGGATATCCTTGAAAATCTAAAGAGGAGTATAATTGAACTGAATGTTAAAACATTAAAGGTGTAGGACGGGGGAATTATGATGATCCATACTTTAGTAAGGGGACAAAAGATAGATGTTACAAAGAATCATCCAGAGATGAAAGGATTACTGGTAGATTTAACTTGGAATGCCCCGATGAATATAGATGTAGATGCATCAGCTTTTTTAGTAGGTTTTAATGGGGAAATTACTAAAGAAGAGGATTTCGTTTTTTATGGACAACCTTATTCTAGTTGTCGATCTGTTCAATTAAATCAAAATATCGCAAATGGAAGTAAACAAAGATTTTCGATAGATTTTACTCATATAAAAGATGAGGTACAAAAGGTTGTATTTTCGATTACAATTCATAATGCTGAAGAGAAGAAACAGGCGCTACGAGATGTTTCCCATATTCAATTGAAAATAAACAACGCACAATCAGGATTAGAAATTATTCATTTTCCTATCACGTATCCATTTACAGATGAAAGTGCCATTATTGTTGGAGAGCTATATCGACATGGAGGAGGATGGAAGTTCAATCCTATAGGAGCTGGTTATTTTGGTGGGTTAGCTGCATTGTGTACAAATTTTGGAATAGAAATCGCAGAAGATGAAAAACAATTTGCTCCTCCTGTAGAGAAGAAAATAGTTCCTACTCCGCCTCCAGTACAAAAAACTATTAATGCAGTGAAGGTTGAATTGAAGAAAAAACAATCTATAAATATACAAAAATCTAAAATGGTAACAGCTATTTTAGAATGGGAAACAAATAAAGATTTAGACTTATACTGTTTTTACGTAACAACTAATGGAGAAATAGGAAAGGTTTATTATAAAAATCTAGGTTCGTCTAAAGTCTCGCCATATATTGTGTTAGATGGTGATTCGCAAGAGCCAGGAAAAGAAACAATTCGTATTTACCGACCAGAAGCTTTAAAATATGTTTTATTTGCTGCGTATAGTGCTGTCGGCAATGGGGTAGGTAGTTTCTATTCTATGAAAGCTAAAGCAGTTGTCGATAATCATATGGGAAGCGTTGTAACAGCACCGTTATTAGAAATAAATGACCATGCTTATTGGGTATGCATTGCTCATATTGATTTCACGAATTCAAATGAGATGAAAATTTCACATGTAGAAAGCTACTCAAAAGACCATTCAGAGGCTTCACCACTCTTGTACGAGAACGGGAAGTTTCGAATGGATGTCGGACCGATTGAATTTAAAAATGAAGAGGATTATCAGAAGTATTTTAAATAATAGAGTAGAAAATCATACATCATATTGTATGATTTTTCTTTTACACATAGTTTGGTAAAATAGTAGTAATTGTAATTTATTGTAACGGTGGGGATGAAAATGTTAGAGCAACTCATAATTGAATTGGCTAAGTCAATAAAGCAGGTTGGAGATATAAAAGGTGATAAAACTTATCTGGTTATAAATAAAGATGATGAAGGATTATACGTTGAAGCTAAATTTTTACATGAGCAATATGAAGAGGAAGTACCACCTTATTTTAAAGTGAGCTTTGGAATTTTTAAGGATGCTTGGAGAAAATTTATCGCTATGCGTACAGTAAAGAATGAAGATTTTGGACAAGCGAGTGAATGTAATACTTTCTTGGTAGCTTTCTTTTCACAGCTTCCATTTGTGGATGTAAAGGAGTCGGGAGCTCTTACATTTAAAGAATTCAAAACCGATAATCTACCAAGCGAAAAATACGATAAAGTCATGCTCTTTTTAGAAGAGATCATGAATGGTACATATAATCCAAGTACGTTACGTGAACAAACGGATGAAAGTTTATATAGAGTGAAATCTAATGCGCGCCAAGATTTAAGATTGTTGGGCTTTTTGAATGAATCTCATGAAATGAATCAGCTGCTATTAAGCGAATGTGTTCAATCGGAAGATAAGAAAAACTACATGGCACAGTTAGTTTTAAAACAAGAATATTTTCGTCATGCTTTATTTGTTCTTGGATTGTTAGAGAAGTATTCAAAGGATGAAAAGAAAGTAGCTCTAGTTGATTTGGGAATGACAATTGTCCGGAATTCATTAGGGGATAATTTGATGGTTGAATCGGTAGCGAGGCGGCGTACGAATAATTTACTAGATTGGCTTGAACAAGTAGGACTAGTTAATGATGAATGGATTTCTGTTGAACAATATGTAAAAGATGATGGGGAAAAGGGCGGTAGTATGAACAGTAATTTACGTGAAAAGTTTTTAACGGTTATGAATGAGTATTTACAGGCAAGAACAGAAAGATTTGCGGGTCATAAAATGGGATCGGTTGTTAGGAATGAGATGACAACGGAAATAACGAGGTTACCATTTATTGATCATAATCAGTATGTTGTCACAGGATCAATTGGACAAGGAAACTGGGCTGCTGTTCCATGGCTTGCAATTATGAATAAAGATATTACGACATCTACGCAACGAGGATATTATATCGTTTATTTATTTAGTGAAGATATGGAACGATTATATTTAACGTTGGCGCAAGGTGTGACGGAAACGTCTAAAGAAGAGATGCAAAAAATTAAAGAAGAGATTCGTGAGCAAATACATATGTCCCAAAATGTAAAAAAAGATGATGAAATCTTCCTAGGGACAAGCTCAAAAGCGAAAGGATATGCGAATTCAACAGCTGCATATATTGTGTACGATGCTAATAAAATGCCAAGTGAAAAAGAATTAGTAGAGGATCTAGAAGAAATGCTTCGCTATTATGAGGGATTCATAGCTTATAAAGAGGAAGGAACAAAATATGAAGTGATTTATGGGAGGAAAGAAGTCTATTTAGATCAAAAATCCATTATTGATCATGTGTCTTCTTATATTCAAAGTAAAGGTTTCTATTATGAGGAAAAGGATCTTATTAATTTCTTCCTTTCATTAAAGACGAAGCCATTTGTAATTTTATCAGGTATTTCAGGTACAGGGAAAACGAAAATTGTTCAGTGGTTTGCGGAGAGTTTAGGGGCTACGGAAGAGAATGGACAATTTACACTTATTCCGGTTAGACCTGATTGGAGTGATAGTTCTGATTTGCTTGGCTATGTGAATCTTCAAGGCGAGTTTCAAGAAAGACCGTTAATTAAAGTTCTTCAAAATGCAGATGCAAATCCAAATAGGCCGTATTTTGTAGTGTTAGACGAGATGAATTTAGCTCGAGTAGAATACTATTTTAGTGATTTTTTAAGTGTAATTGAGAGTCGTAAATGGAAAGATAGAAAAATTGTTACGTCACCAGTACTTCCAGAATCAATTACGAATAAGCATATTACGATTCCATCAAATGTATATATTATTGGAACTGTAAATATGGACGAAACGACACATCCGTTAAGTAAGAAAGTATTAGATCGTGCGAATACAATTGAGTTTAATACCGTTAACTTAGATTATTTTAATTTCTTAATGGATGTAGAAGAGAAGGAAGCTGAAATTGTTTCTAATAGCTCTTTAGCAACCAAGTATCTTCATTTAAAAGAATGCTTTAAAGAAAGTGAAGATCTTGTGAGAAATATATCGAACGTTTTAATAGGAATAAATAAAATACTTGAATCAGTAGGTGCTCAAGTTGGATACCGTATACGAGATGAAATTTGTTTCTATATGGCATACAACGAACAAGGAAAGTTATTGTCATTTGATGAAGCACTCGATTATCAAATATATCAAAAGATTTTACCGCGTCTTGCGGGGAGCGATGGAAGAATAGAAGAGGTATTGAAGCAGTTGTATGTATTATGTGCAAATGAAGAATATGATAGTGGCAATAATGATGCTTCCTATGCTAAGTATCCTCGTTCGGCTAACAAGCTGTCTCATATGTTAAGGAGGTTCGAGTATGATGGTTTCACCTCTTTCTGGATCTAATAATGAAATAGAGCTAGTTAAGATTGAAACAGAGGAGCTATCATTGACGATTAAAGGAAATCCTTATCATGAAAAATATGAGAGTTTAAAAGAATATCACGCTATGAACGTAGAGGAAATGATGTATTTTCATGTAGATGGGAAGACGGAATCCGTTTCTGTATTTGATGCGAGATTGCAGAGATTAGATGAATGGAACGAACATCCACCAATCTTTTTTGAAAATAGAAGTTATCAGCTTGTTGTTATTCCGAAAAATAACAAGCTGCTCTCTTTTTATCATGAACATCCGGGTTTTCGAAAACAAGTTAGTTCTATTCAAATGGGACCACTTCATGTGTTAATGGGGAATCTTTCATTTCCAAATGAAGTAGGAAATACAACGTTTGAAATTAAAGATGAACAAGACACTTTATTAACTGTTACATTTGAAGTTTTCCCGGCAAAACTTGATTATAAGGATGATTACAGAGCCTTATTAGATGAAGTAAATGATGAAATTTATAATTTAGCGTTTCATTTACTGAAGAGAACATACTTAGGAGCATCTGCAATTTACGCTACAAATCCCTCGAAGAGTGAATTTTATCGTATTTTAAATGATTCCTTTGAGCGATTTATGAGGTCGATCTCTCATATTAAACGGCAACCGCATCATACGCTTATGACTAGACATCAACTTGTAAGAGGAGAAAAAATTCGTAAATTGGATTCTGTCGGAATGAACTATTTGCGAAAGCGACCACACTTGCTGCAAGGAGAAAACAGTTTACCGACTAAAGGTATTACGGCTTATAAGGAAGTTTCTTATGATACGCTGGAAAATCGATTTGTTAAATGGATGATTCAAAGAGTTGTACATAAAATAGATGATTTACTTAAGGCGCTAGAGACAAAATCTAGATATACACGTGGTGAAACTGATGAAGATTTGCTAGAACGTGTAAAAAGTATGAAGTATCGAATGAAAAATGAATTGAACGATCCATTTTGGAGAGGGATCGGAAAATTGGATCGCTCCGTTTTTTCACTCGTCATCCAAATGGCTGCAGGTTATAGGGATGCATATCAAATCTTCTTAATGCTATCGCGAGGTTTAACATTAAGAGGACAAATTTTCAAAATGTCTGTAAAAGATGTCGCAAGGTTATACGAATACTGGACGTATTTAAAACTCGGACAAATTCTATCTAAAAAATATATACCGCTTCATCAAGATGTTATTCAAGTTAAACAAGATGGTTTATACGTAACGCTTGATGAAAGTAAAACTGCAAAAAGAACGTTCAAGCATCCAGTCACTGGTGAAGTAATAGAACTGTATTTCCAGAAAAGGAACGGTAGACTGCCAACAGTTACACAAAAGCCAGATACGATGCTCGCTATTGAGAAAAAGGGAAAGAACTATCAATATCAATACATTTTTGATGCGAAATACCGAATTGATTTTGCTGAAAGGTCTCATTATAAAAAGAAGTATGGTACTCCTGGCCCAATGGAAGAAGACATTAATACAATGCACCGCTACAGAGATGCATTAGTTGTGGAACAAGATGGACCTTTTGAGCGGACAGCTTACGGAGCGTACGTATTATTCCCATGGAACCAAGAGGAAGCGTACGAGAACCATCCATTTTATAAAAGTATCGAAAAAGTAAATATCGGTGGCTTTCCATTCTTACCAAACGCAACAAGACTAGTCGAACAATTTCTAGACCATCTCATTGAAAAAAGCCCAGAAGAAATTATAAGAGAAGGCATCCTTCCAAGAGGCACAAAAGAAGAATGGCACTCTTCACTAGAAGAAAAAGTATTAGTAGGCAGTGTGAAAACTAAAAATGACTATGAAACATATAGAAAGAATGGCTTATACCAGCTACCAGTTACACAACTAAAACCAGGATGGCAAGAGGCAAAGTACATAGCATTATATGCACCGAAAAAATGGCACAGAGAAAAAGGTGGCATTCAACACGTAGCTAAAATCAAACACATTCAAATGCAACAAAACGATGAGTATGTATATTTCGAACTAGAGCCATGGAAAAAACTAGACCACCTCATCCGCCCAGTAGGATATGGCATTCAAACATACACAATAACAACTATGTCGTTATTAAAAGAAGTACAAGAACTCCCAGAACTATTTATGAAATCAAAAGAAGAACGAACTCTTTGGAAAACGCTGCGCCGTTTTACGAAGCAAGTTAAGGTGGAACTGGATCATAACAACTTAGATGAGGCTTCTTCTATTAAGAGTTATTATGTGCAAGATGTTCAGATTTGGGTTGATTATGAGAATGGGGTTGTTATGGTGGGGAGAGATGGGCGAGTTAAGGAAGTTCCTTTGGAGTTGGTCTTTAAGAATTCTTCAATGCTTTTTAAAAGTGTTTTAGAATGCTTATGTTAATAGTATTGTGCATTAGTAAAAATAAGCTAATGTTTTTATAACTTTGGAGATTTATAAAATAGGAGATAGTGATATTTTTATTAAGAAAATGGAGTGAGAATAATGAAAAACGTTTATGAAAAAATTATGGAATTCCGCGATCAAAGGGATTGGAAACAATATCATGATGAAAAAGACTTAGCGATTTCGATTTCATTAGAAGCGAATGAGCTTTTGGAAAACTTTCAATGGAAAAGTAGTGAAGAAGCATTAGCTACCTCTCGCCAAAATATTAAAGAGGAAATGGCTGATGTATTTATATATTTAATTCAAATGGCAGATAAAATGGATGTGAATTTAGAGGAAGAGGTGATTCGAAAGCTAGAGAAAAACGCAAAGAAATACCCAGTATCACAAGAAAGAGAAGGGGATATTAAATGATTATATATAACGAGACATCCAAAGATTTTTTGGAACATATCCGTGATAAACAGATTGGATATGTCTTGAAAAATAATTTGTTAAATAAAATGAATAAAGTTGTTTCGGATAGTGAAATAAGATCTTGGGAGAGGTCTTTGCCGCAAATGGCAAAATTACTCCGTGATGTGGAATTAAAGGATGATACACATGTACTGTTAGAGTATAAACTGCCTTCTACAGAGAAAAGAATCGATTTTCTTATTACTGGTCAGGATGAAACAGGAACAGATAATGCATTGATTGTCGAACTGAAACAGTGGGAAAAAGCAACAATTGCTGAGGGCGATGGAATTGTAAAGACGTTCTTAGGAGGACGTGAGCGCGAAACAGTTCACCCTTCATATCAAGCGTCATCGTATAAAAGATTTCTCCAAAATTTTAATGAGTCTTTATACGATGAGTCAGCTATTAGTTTGCATTCCTGTGCATACTTACACAATTATATTATGGATCGAGATGAGGAACCTTTATTAGATAATAGATACGAAAGGTATCTTCAAGAGTCCCCAATATATTTTCAATTTGACGATAGGGTTTTAGCTGAAAACATAAGCAAACTAGTCTCTAATGGGAATGGTAGGGAAATTGCTGCAGCCATTGAAACAGGGAGAATTCATCCTTCAAAAAAACTTGTAGAAAGAGCTAAGTCTTTAATTGAAGGAAATGAGGAATTTATCTTATTAGATGAGCAAAAGGTTGCTTATGAAAAAATTGTTAATATGTATGATCAAATGAAAACAAAAAAAGATCAGAAGCAAGTGATTTTGATAAAAGGTGGTCCAGGTACCGGAAAATCAGTGATTGGATTACATGTGATGAGTCACATGCTAAAGGAAGAGGCTTATGTAGAATATATTACGCCGAATCAGGCCTTTAGGGAAGTTTTACGAAAAAAAATGATTGGTACATCAGGATTTGTAGAATTAAGAGATTTATTTAAAGGATCTGCTTCTTATGTTGATACGCCAGAAAATTATTTTGATGTATTGATTTGTGATGAAGCACATCGTTTAAAAGAACATGGACATATGAAAAAGAAAATCGTGGGGGAAAATCAAGCTACACAAATTATGCGATCTTCTAAAATAAGTGTTTTCTTTATTGATGACTCCCAAAAAATATCGAAAAAAGATATTGGAAGTGTAGCTCTACTGACAGAAGAAGCAGCAAAAATTGGCGCTGAAGTTCATGTTGTAGAATTGGATTCGCAATATCGCTGCTCTGGATCTGGTAATTATATTGAGTGGCTAGATAGTATTTTTGGTGATGAAAATAATAGTGTAGCAATTGAAGGAGATTTTGATTTTAAAGTTATATTGGATCCTCATACATTAAGAGAGGAGATTATTGAGAAACGTGGTGGTAGGTTATTAGCGGGTTACGCTTGGGAATGGACTAAAAATACTAAGGGAAAAGAATTGGTACATGATGTTGTCATTAAGGAACATAATTTCACTCTACCATGGAATGATCCAAATCGAATTGATTGGGCTATACATCCAGATTGTGCACACCAAATTGGGTGTATACATACTGTACAAGGCCTAGAAATGGACTATGTTGGTGTCATAATCGGTAATGATTTAGGATATGACAAAGAAACTGGCACTCTAATTATTAGAAGAGATGAATTTAAAGATAAAGGGGCGAAACCAGCTAAACCGAAGAAAGGGCAAATTGATCCGTTAATTACTCTTGTTAAAAATACATATAAAACTCTTATGACACGTGGAATGAAAGGGTGTTATGTGTATTGTTGTGATAGAGAGTTAGAAAAATTTTTAGTAGACTGTATTAGTAGATATAGCCATGAGAAATAATCTATATTAGTGAACAATGGATACCTGTTAATCATAAAAATGTTTAGTTTAATGCAACACTTAAGATAACCCTCATACATCAGAGGCTTATGAACATATCAGCGAATTATTGAAAGAGATAGAATTAAAAAAGATTGTTCAAATTGGCTAAATGATATGTTAATTGAAGGTAAGGCAGAGTATGAGTAACATGCAGTTAAACTCTATTAGAACGGAATATTGTCTATCCTGAAAATATTGAAAAAAATAAAAAGTTGTAATATTATAGACGATAAGATATAAATCAAAAAAGATGGATATCCTTTTATTCAGTTTTAGATAAATATATTTAATTTTTAAGATAGGTATGTTTAAGTTTTGAAAAAAGTAAAAACGGGAGGGTTATAAATGGCTATTGAAGTTGTGCTATATAAAAAAGAAGATGTTTCTGAAGAAATTACTTTAGTAGATATTGAAAATAGAAGTGACTATGACATGATAAAAAAGAATTTATTTTGTGCATTTGAAGGTTGCACTGCTAAAATTGAATATGTACCAAAAGGTAAGAGAATAGCGCATTTTAAAACTTGGCCAATGAGTGACCACTCATCTGATTGTATTGATTTTTTTGAAAGGGAACAAAAAAATCGCGGGCGAAAAAATCTTGCTAGTAGTTCAATGGGATTAACTGATAAACATATCAATAATGTTCTGAGAAGTTTAATTAATTCTGTTGATGAAACAGAGGAAGAAAAAGAGTTGAGGCTACAAAAACAGAGGGAAAAGAGAAAGAAAAAAAATCAGACTGTTAATAAAAATAAAGATTCTGATAGAAGTGAGGATATTAGGCCCACAACGGTTAAAGATGCTGATGAAACATTAGAAGGCAAAAGAGCCCCAAGTGTCAAGAGACGTCATAGTATTTCGTTTTTAAGTGAGGAAGATCTAGGGACTGCTATAGCATTGCATGAAAACATAGTTTCAATTAGCATTGAGGAAAAAAGAGTAGTGATTTTACTTAGAAAAAATACGAAAGAAACAAAAGTGTATTTTGAGGAAGCTTTTTTTGCCAAATCGGCTACAAATATTGGTGCGATGTTTGAAGTAGTGAAAAGAAGTTTTGATAATGGTGATGTGCTAGCGTTAGATTGTGTAGGAACGGTTGAAAGAAGAGGCGGAGAGTTAAGTTTAGTTATTGGTGGACAAAGCCATATTAGGATTAACAAAAAGACTATTCAAAATTTTGTTTTTGGAAGTTGAAGTTCTGAATTTATTTATAATATCAATCTAGTTCATAATAGATTGATATAACTTTTGTCTTAGGAAAAGTGAATAATCGGTTTTTTATCGCAATTGATTGTAAAGCGATATAATAAAAATGACTACTTCTTATATCGGAGTAGTTATTTTTATTATTGGAGTATATATTTTATATCCGAATTATAAAATGTAAATTGTTAATTAGACGATGTTTATTTTATGGGGTAACAGTATCTTTACTTGTTATGTTCACATATCCTCTAACAATTATAAGGAATTAGTTAGTCTGTTAACAAAATCCTTATATTATGATAATATAAGGATTTTGTATATTAAGGTAATTATACAATAGAGGAGGAAAGAAAATGACAAATAAAATAAACTTGTTTGAATACCGATTGCCAAAAAGATTAAAAGATTACTTCGGTTTAACCGATGAATTTAAAGATATATTAACGGAGACTAAAATTAAGGATATTTCAGATGCATTTATAGAATATAGTACATTATATTGCATTGAAGATGGTGCTTTTTCTCAAATTGCTATTGAATGTTTGAGACGTTCCCAGAATGATGAGAAATTTGGTTATCACCTAAAGTACCAATTAACAGATAAGAAAGATAGTTTTGTTGTAGAAAGCAATTATAGCGGTTTAACTCATGAGGAAGATAAGATACAGGCATTTTTTAAATTTGGACGAGTAGGGTTTGAGTTGCTCGGTTATAACACATATGATGAAATGAAAGAGGCAGGAAATAGTATTTTGCAGAAATTAACAGAAAAAGAGGCTGTAGTGCTATGTTCCAATTTTTTAATGTGCTGGCATTCCGTCCTGCAAAATTCGGATGATTCTATGAAAGCATACTTATCTTTAAGAGAATTTATAGCAAACCATTCTGCTAAAGAAACAGATGGGGTAATTATAAAGCCAAGAAAAATCAAAAGAAGGAAGATTCAAAAAAGAAGATATAGAAAATAAGGTGTTACTATTTAAAGTAACGCCTTTTTATTTTGAAGATCTATAAAACTGAGATTGATTTTAAGTAATTAGAGTCACTTTAAATGTAAAGAAGTTAAATTATGAAAGTAGAGAGGGAAGAACAACCTAAAAAATGAAAAAGTTAGTGAAGAAGTTGAAGAGGGCAAGAAAAAAATATTATTACAAGAATATAAAGTTCATTCAAGTCATCATTTCAATATTTTAGGTTTTAATAAGTTTGGATATAAGCGTGTTTTTTAGAAATTAAAAATGTTTGAATAGGTATAGAAGGGATTTTTTAGGGGATTTGACTATTTTCTCTATAGAATATAAAAATAAACAAATAAAAAACACATCAGATGTTAATTTGATACGGTTTCTAAGACTATGACCCCGAAGAGACATGAACTCACGAGCGCCTCTGTCAAGGTAAAGGTCTTCTTTTATTTATATTGATGTTATTAAAATTTTTCTATACATTCCCCTTGCACCTCCCCCAACGTCACCCCCTAACCTAAAGAGGACAAATCAAAAAGGGGAGGCAAACCACTCATGAAAACTACCACAAAAGAAAAAAGAAACACCATCATCATGCTACTACTCTCAGCCGCAATAGGAATTTTTTCACCACTAATCATGTACATCACACTGGCACGTAAAAACGAGGTGTACAAATATCATTGCCGAAAGGCGTTCAATTTTCATTTGTTAATCTTTCTTCTATTTAATATTAGTTCGCGTATTAGTGATGTTTTGTTTTGGATTGTGTTTGCCTTCGAGGTCGTTCAAGTGATCATTGTTGCGTGGAAAGTAATACGTGATGAACCATATTGTTATTTGATTCGAATTCCATTATTTAAAGAAGATAAGTATGTCGTGGAAGGAGAATAGGTGATGAAACAAGAAGTGCAGATAAGGGGAAAGCGAATTTTTATCATAATTGCCGTGTTGTTTATTGCGATTTATATTATTTTACGAAAAAGAAAGTATGAGTGCTTTTATGATGGTATTAGCGAGTATGAAAATCGTTATAGGGGGAATGTTCCTTTTTTGTTACTTGCTGTAGGTTTGTTTCAATATTGTAGGCAGAATGAGATGAGTTTTTCTCATATGCTTCAGTATGTGAGAGAGAAGTTAGCGGAGTAGGTGATGATATGACGTGGATGATTAGTGAGTTTGCAAGTGTTGGGGATGTTACGGTGCGGACGCTTCGTTATTATGACAAGATTAATTTATTAAAGCCGAGCGATTATACTGAAGGCGGGCATCGGTTATATACGAAAGATGATTTGTATGTGCTGCAGCAAATTCAATCGTTTAAGCATCTCGGTTTTTCGCTTGGGGAAATTCAAAATATTATATTGCAGCGTGATATTGAGACGAGAGATTTTTTAAGACAAATGCATTTTCAAAGAGAATTGCTTTTTGCAGAACAAGAAAGAATTGCGAAGGTGCTTTCGCATATGGATGAGATGACGAAGAAGTTTCAAAAGGAAGAACGAGTGGATGTTGCTTTGTTTTCTTCATTTCTGCAAACTCTTATATGGGAGAAAGAAAATAAAGAATGGTTAGAGGAACACTTTTCAAATGAGTGTGTTCAATCGTTTTATAGTAATAAGGAATTAAAAGAAAAGTTTGATCGGCGATTTATGGATGTGATAGGGAAGTTGAAAAAGTATAAGGAAGAAGAGAAGGATCCGAGTCATCATGACGTTCAAGTTACCTTGAAGAGATTTTTCAATTTAATAGAAGAGGTAACAAACTATCTTGATACACCTCAAAGCGATATAGAGGATATAATCCAAAAATCAAACCTTCCACTATCCGAATTCCCAACCCTCTTCACAACCGAAGAAGAAAACTATATAAAAGAAGCAATGCAGCAGTTTAACAACTAGTTAAACTGCTTTTTCTATTATAATAGAATAAAAACCAAACGGAGGGAAACCCACATGCCAACCTACAACAAACTAATCCGAAATAAAATCCCACAAATAATAAAATCCAACGGAAAAACACCCACAACAAGAATCTTAAACGAAGATGAATACATAGAGGAACTCTGCAAGAAAACACAAGAAGAACTAACCGAATACCTAGAAGCAAAAACAAAATCCGATAAACTCGAAGAACTATCCGACCTACTAGAACTAATAAACGCCCTAGCCGAACACGAAGGCACAACACTAGAAGAAATCAACAACATCCGTAAAAAGAAAGCAGAAGAACGAGGTGGTTTCTCAGATCGAGTGTTTCTAATCGAAGTAACCGATAACTAGCCCCTCCTAAGCCCCTTACAAGCCCCTACCAAGTAATAAATCACTAAGAAAAAACATAACAAAACAAAAACACCAACAAACACCGTAGTAGGAGTCGAAAAAAATTTGAAATAACACGCCAAAAACCCGGCCATCCTCCCATATATATTATGAAGAGGCTTTTACTTTTGAACGGAGACGGGAGGAATTGGGATGGCGGTGTATCGTACTGTGCAGGTGAATTTTTGGCAGGATGATTTTGTTTTGGATTTGACGCCGGAGGAGCGGTATTTTTATGTGTATTTGTTAACTTGTTCGAAGACGACGCAGTGTGGGATTTTTCCTTTTCCGAAGCGGTTAGCTGAGATGGAGACGGGTTATAATCGGGAGACTGTTGATAAGCTTGTGCAGCGTTTCATTGATTACGGGAAGATTCTTTATGATGCGGAGACGCGGGAGTTATTTGTTTTGAATTGGCTTCGTTATAATCCGGTGACGAATACGAATGTGGAGAAGTGTGTGCTTCGTGAGCTGAAGGGTGTGAAGAATAAGGAGTTTGTACATATGTTTCTTCAGAAGTGCGTAGAGGAGGAGCTGAATGTTCCGATGCTTTTAGCTCATTTCGGTATGCCGAGTGATTTGGCTGTGGATGATGTTGAGCCAGTTTGTGAGGAGACAGAGGCGGAAGAAGAGGTTATAGAGGAAGAAACGGGGAGTCGCGTTTTTTCTTTTTATGAGCAGCATTTCGGTAGTTTGTCCCCTCATACGGTAGAGGAACTGAGTGCGTGGATGGAAGATTTGTCAGAGGAGCTTGTGTTGAAGGCCCTTCAAATTGCGTTTGAGAATAATAAGCGGACGGTTGCTTATGTGAAGGGGATTTTGAGGGGCTGGCACGGGAAAGGATTTACGAAAGTGTGTGAGGTTGAGGCTGATACGGCGAGCTTTAGGAAGAAGGATTCGTCTGTTAGTACGGGGGAGACGGAGGAGTTTTTGGCGAGATGTGAGGAGTGGGAGAAGAATGCGCCGTCTGAGGAAGAGTTGCAGCGCTTTTTAGCGGAGCGCGGGTGGCGGCCATGAGTATTCAAAATGTGGAGGCGGAAAAGACGGTGTTAGGTTCTCTATTACTTGATGGAGAGCTTATTAAGGAGTGCCGTTTGACGGAGCAGTATTTTTCGATGCCTGTGCACAAGTCTATATTTCAGTTAATGCGAAAAATGGAAGAAGAGGGGCAACCGATTGATCTTGTGACGTTCATTTCTAGGGTAGATCCGAAGTTTTTAGAGGGGATCGGGGGAATGGAGTATTTTATAGGGTTAATGGATGGAGTGCCTACAACTGCCAACTTCTCTTATTATGAGGGGCTTGTTCGAGGTGCCTGGAAAATGTATCAGGCGGGTGTTCTCGGGCACAAGATGGGAGAGCGTCTTATTGCGGAGAAGAGTGAGAAAATTATTGGTGAGACGATTACGGCACTTTGTGAGTTAGAGGAAAAGGACTGTGTATGTGAGTTTGATTTGAAGGATGCGTTAGTTGATTTATATGAAGAGCTTCATCAAGATGCGAAAGAGATTACTGGTATTGAGACTGGTTATACATCGCTAAATAAAATGACGTGCGGATTGCAGGAAGGTGATTTTGTCGTTCTTGGTGCGCGTCCTTCTATGGGGAAGACTGCGTTTGCGCTAAATGTTGGAATGCATGCGGCGAAGTCTGGAGCAGCGGTTGGATTGTTTTCGTTAGAGATGAGTAGTAAGCAATTGCTGAAAAGAATGGCGTCTTGCGTAGGTGAAGTGTCAGGGGGAAGGCTGAAAAACCCGAAGCATCGGTTTGCGATGGAGGATTGGGAAAAGGTGAGTAAGGCGTTTGCGGAAATCGGGGAATTACCATTTGAGATTTACGATAACGCAGGCATTTCGGTGCAAGATATTTGGATGCAAACTCGTAAGTTAAAGAGGAAACACGGTGATAAGAAGGTTTTAGTTATTGTAGATTACTTGCAGCTTATTACGGGCGATCCGAAGCATAAGGGCAATCGATTTCAAGAGATTAGTGAAATTTCGCGTAAGCTTAAGGTATTAGCACGTGAATTAAATGTTTGTGTAGTAGCGTTATCGCAATTATCTCGTTCGGTAGAAGCACGGCAAGATAAGCGCCCTCTTTTATCTGATTTAAGAGAGACAGGACAAATTGAGCAAGATGCGGATGTCATTATGCTTATGTATCGTGAAGATTATTACGATAAGGAAACGGTGCAGAAAGAGATGACGGAGATTCATGTGGCGAAGCACCGGAATGGGCCTGTGGGGAGTTTTAAGCTGCGGTTTTTGAAGGAGTTTGGGCGGTTTGTAGAGGGGAAATAGTGAAAAGACTTGAGTATTACTTTGCATATAAAATAAAGCATAAGTGTCCTATTTCATTAACTTATGCTTTATTTTTTGATTCTTTGAATATGTTTCTTATTTCCCCATAAAAAAGGATTTTCTCTCTGTAGTAATCCATTGTTCCAAATCGTCTTGGCTACGTTGGACAAGTCGATTCACTAGCACATCATGCCATACATAATCCTCTAATAGGTATATATGAACCGGATCATCTGTATAAAAAGCAACGTTACGCTCTTCAAGTGATGGTCCATAAATCATCTCTTTAGAATCTATGGATAAAATAAACCAATGTTCTGTAGAGCGAGTTTCTGTATAAGGTGTGATACGATGTGCTTCTAGATTTTTAATTGGATTTTCAACATGCAGGGTAATACCTTGTACTGTAACTTTATCAGCGACCGCAGATAGTTCCTCTTTTAATGCTTCATACATCTCATCCCACATTGAAATGACAATACGTTGTTCTGCTTTTTTTATTAATGTCTGACAATAGCTAATGATTGTTTTTTTGTCTTTTAAAGTAATTACTCGATTATCCGTTTTTTCCTCGGAAGTTTCTAGTTTTTTTAATGAGTCACTGATTCCTTCATACGTAGACTGCCATTCTGATTGAGCCTTTTGTAAAAAGATTTCAACAGGTAGAGGCGAATAGCGAGTGGTGTCATTTATTTCTTCCTTCATGACAATTCCTTTTTCTACAAGGTTACCTAAAATCTCATAAATTCGTGCTCTTGGGACACCTGAATCTTTACTAACTTGGTAGGCTGTGACAGGTCCCTGTTTAACAAGAGATACATAAGATTTAGCTTCATATTCATTAAAACCCATTTTTTTAAGCTGTTGCACTATGTAGTCCACTTTTTTCGTCCTCCGATGTTTGTTTTTATATTTCAACGTTACAATAACTCTTTACATTTAGCAAATTATTAGTTACTATTCCAATAGTGACTAAAGAAAGGTTGATAATATGGATTTTTATTTAGACCCATCAGTATTAATTATTTTGATTGTTTTTGGATTTTTAGCTTCATTTATTGATTCAGTTGTAGGCGGTGGTGGACTGATTGCTTTACCAGCTTTATTATTTACAGGACTGAATCCAGCAAGTGCAGTAGCTACGAATAAACTAGCGTCGACAATGGGGTGTGCAACTAGTAATATTGTGTTTTATCGTTCTGGTAACCTTGATTTGAAATCGGCGTTTAAATTAGTTCCACTCACTTTCATAGGTTCCATAATAGGGGCATGGACCGTTCATTTAATGAACCCGGAAGTACTGAAGCCATTGATGCTGATAATGCTTGGAGTGGTTGCTATTTATACGATATTCAAAAAGGATTGGGGCAGTATTTCTACTCATAAGAAATTGTCTGGTCGACACTTCATTATTTTTATTTTTTTTGTTTTTGTTATTGGTTTTTATGATGGATTTCTAGGTCCTGGCACAGGTTCATTTTTAATGTTTTCTCTTTTGTTTATTGGGTATGATTTTTTAAAAGCAGCAGGTAATGCGAAGTTTCTTAATTTAGGAAGTGATATTGGGGCATTGCTGATGTTTATGTGTGTAGGACAAGTACACTATGCGTATGGTTTTATAATGGGGATTGCTCAAATTGCTGGAGGGATTGTTGGCTCCAAATTTGCTATAAAAAAAGGAAGCGGGTATGTTCGTGCCCTTTTCATTACAGTAACTTGTTTATTGTTAGCGAAAAATCTGTATGACTATATGCAGTAAGTAATGTAGAAAAGGTTAACTATGCAGGCTACATAAATATAATAGTTCCTTGTAACATGTTTTAGATGCTACCTTATTCGAAGATAGCATCTAAAAAATTAAGATAAGAGGGTGAAAATAATACAAACGAATATTTTCGGGGTATGTTTATGTACTTTAGCGAAATAACTATTCCATATTTTTCTTATAATTAGGTCGCAATACACTCTTAAAATCCACCTCAGCAATCAACACACTCACTAATATAAGTGTCGCTCCTAAATATCCTTTCCCGGTAAGTGTTTCACCTGTGAAAACGAAAGCGAAGCCTGCGGAAAAGACAGGTTCTAATGAGAAGATAAGCCCTGTATGTGTAGGCGTCGTGTATTGCTGGGCGATAACTTGCACGATAAATGCGACTGCAGTGCAAAATATGCTTAAGGCTAGGATGATTAGCCATGAGTTGGTTGTGCTAGGCAGTTTGGGCGTTTCGATAATGAATGAAAAAATAAGACTAAATAGGCTGACGAACCCGAGTTGTATGACTCCAAGTGCAATGGAGTTTACATGTTTCGTTACGCTCCCAGTGATGATGACGTGGATTGCATAAAATAAGGCAGATAGTATGCAAAATATGTCGCCGTTACCGATCTTGAATTCACTCGTTAATGTTAATAAGCCGATTCCTATTATCGTTAAAAAGATGCCTACTATAACTTTCTTTTCCGGAATGTGTTTCAAAAATATAGCTGATAATATCGGAATGAAAATGACTGTGAGACATAGTAAGAAACCAGCATTTGAAACACTCGTATACTTTGTGCCAAAAGTCGCGAAAATGTAAACGATAAATAAGACAGAAGCGAGTATAAATGCATATTTTACCGTTTTAAAATCGATTTTGAATAAATGTTTGTAAAATATTAAACCTGATAAAAGAAAGGCGATAATAAATCGTAATGCGATTAAATTGTATTCTTCTATGCCTTCGAGTCCAACCTTTGTAAGTAAGATGGATGCACCCCAGAAGAATGTAACTAGTAGTAGCCCTAAATCCGCTTTTAATTGTAGTTTCATTTCTATTCCCTCGTTATGTATAAAATTTAAAATCCCATACCCCTATCCCCATTCTTCATTTTAATATTAATTCTGAATATTTGTAACTTAAATTTATCGACGTTTTATTCCATCAAAAAAAAGCTGTTTATAAAACAGCCTCTATGTATCTGAAAATCCGAACTTTGACTAAAGATTACGTAGAATCTCCAACCCTTTTCTTGTTAAATGAATTCCTGCTCTACCTCTTTTTATTTGCACATATCCTTTCACTTTTAGGAAGTTCAATCGGTGTCTCACTTGTGCCTCAGTTAATTTCATTTCGACTTCTTCGCTCTTTTCAGAAATAATTCTTCTTCCGATTGTTTTTCCTTTTTCTTCATAATTCATGATGAGGGTAAGGATGAAAAGTGATTCTTGATCAAGAGCGTTTGAACTTGAAGAAGAGGGTTTAATATTTTCTGCCTGATCGCTATCTATTTTCTTATGCGGAGGCTTTTGGAAATAATGTTGATTAGGTAAATCATTTTTTGTTATTTGGTTTCCGGTACGGACAGCAAGCATATAATCTATCGTGTTTTTTAGTTCTCTTACATTTCCGTACCATGGGTATCCTTGAAGTTCTTCAATTAGTTCTTGTTCAATTTTGACTTTAGGGCCCGATAGCGCAACAAAATGTTTAGCCAATAATTCAATGTCATTTCGGCGCGCCCTTAATTCAGGGAGGTGTATAAAGAGTACTTTAAGCCTATGGTATAAGTCTTCTCTAAACACATTTTCTTGAATCATTTTTAGTAGATCCTTATTGGTCGCTGCAATAATCCTTACGTCTATCGGGATAATTTGGCTTCCGCCAACGCGCATGATCTCTTTTTCCTGCAATACGCGAAGTAGTCGTGCTTGGAGTTTCAGGCTAATATCTCCAATCTCATCTAAAAAAATAGTGCCGCCATTTGCTTGTTCAAATAACCCCATTTTCCCGCCCTTTTTTGCTCCGGTAAACGCTCCGTCTTCATAACCAAATAATTCACTCTCGACTAAATCATCCGATAAAGCACTAAAGTTAACAGCAAGAAAAGGGCCGCTATTTCGCTGGGAAGCGTTATGAATAGCACTTGCAAATAACTCTTTTCCAGTACCGCTTTCACCCTCAATTAATACAGTTAAATCAGTCTTAGCTAACCTTTTTGCAATTTGTTTCGTGTCTTGGATGGTAGAGCTAATCCCAACGATATTATGGAAGTTGTATTTTGCTACATATCCTTTTTTGATAAATTCTTTTCTTAATTTCCGTTCAAATCCGATGGTCTTAAGGGCATTTCTAAAAGTAACAATAATCGATTGATCATTTATATGTAGACGTTCCACTATTACATCCAAGCCGTTTACAACAAATATTCCGCTTTCTTGTTGCTTATTTGAAAGGATGAAGTTTGCTAAATCAATATTATCAATAATGGCATCAATCGGATGACCGATAGCATGTTTGCTTTTTATTTTCAGCATGCTTTCCAAGAATTCATTAAAGACAACAATTCTTCCTTCATAATCAATAGCTAGTATGCCGTCACCAACACCATCAATAACTTGATGAAGTTGTCGATGAGCTTTAGCTAAATTCTTTGTTAAATCCACTATTTTTCGATAGTATCTCTCAGAAACGTGGTTACCTGATTCCTCCATTAAATGAAATCGATCTAGAATGGACATGATTGTCGTAATATCTATTAATCTATGACCAATATTAATTACTTTTTCTACGAAGTCAGGGATAATTTCAAGTTCGCCAGGTGTGATTGCGAGCTTGATCATTTGTATATTCGTTTTTCCAGGATAGTATGGGAAATATTCAATATGGTTCAGCCCCAATTGACGCATCGTTTCAATTGATTCGTATACTGTTTCATGATTATCATTCACATATAGAGCTTGTGTTCCTTCTGGTAAAAATAAAAGCTGGTCCACGTTTTCATAATTTAATGTTCGTTTTGCTATTATTACTTCGCAGTTTTCCCCAATAAAGTCTTTCACCGTTTCTATCGTAAATGTATTAGGTAACACAATTAATGTAGAATGAAATACTTTTGGAATATTTTCTTCTACAGAAAAACTTTCGATATCTATGAGGTCACCTACCATCTCCGTTAGTTGTTGATGTAGGGCTTTTCGTGTTTCTTTTAAAACGGTGATCAATACAATGTGATTGGTTTCAAATTTGTTCATAGAGCACCTCTTTAGTTGAATGTAATTGGTTATTGTGTAACCAATTAATAACCAATTATAATACATTTCAACATAGCAAACACCAATAAAACGACAAAATATTTAAAAATATGTAAATAATCACTTTAATTTTAATGTTGGCATGATATTTGCTTATATCAATGGTGTGTAAAGAAATAATGAAATGAGTAGAGTCGTAATTTACATATTTAATTCTTTACCACTTGCTAGAAAAGGGAGGTTAAGAGGATACAATTTCAGCAGAGAAAAACAACGAAACCATTTAAATTATGAGGTGAGAGAAAATGAAACCACTAATTGGTGTTACTGGGTATTATGTTGATCATAGTGAAATAGGGAAGGAGGGCTTGCGAGGGCTACCAGGTCAAGATATGGCTATCTTTTCTTATGACTATATTCGTTCAATTCAACGAGCAGGTGCAACGGTTGTTCTACTTCCAATTGAGGAAGTTGATCAAATTGAGTCCACACTTAATCAATTAGATGGATTGTTATTGGCTGGTGGCGCGGACATCAATCCGGTTTATTACGGTGATACTCCAAAATCGTATATAGGTACTGTAGAGGAAGAACGAGATAATTTTGAATTAAATCTGGCAAAACAGGCTTTAGAAAAAGATATTCCTATTCTAGGAATTTGCCGAGGATTACAAGTGTTAAATGTTGCAGCTGGTGGAACTCTTTATCAAGACTTAGAGCACGAGATGGGGCCAGAATATTTCCATGTTCGAGAACAGTTCCGTAAATGGCAAGGCTCTCATTCCGTAGATCTTTTGGAAGAGGGAAAAGTTTATGAGGCTATTGGCCAAAAATCTTTAATGGTTAATTCTTTTCACCATCAAGCAGTGAAAACATTAGGGAAAGATTTTGAGGCGAGCGCATGGTCCTTTGATGGTGTGATAGAGGCTATTGAATCCAAAGCTCATCGTTATGTAGCAGCAGTTCAATGGCATCCAGAAATGATGTCGGAAAGGGATGTCTTGCAGCAACGTTTATTTAACCAATTTGTAAATGAAATTAGTAAAAAGGTAGTTAAATCCTAGCGTGTTATAAATAAAAGAATTGGTGGATAGCTTGGTACGTCATGGTAGTGGGGAAACCAGACTGCCGGCTGCTTGTAAAAGTAATAATCATTGGGGGATGAACGAATCCCCAATGATTAAAGTTTCACTTTATTGCAAAGGGGATTGGTATATGAGTCAAGTATCAGAGAAGGCAGTTTCATTCGAGCCAGAAGAAAAAAAGGAAAAAAAAGAATGGAAAATAAACGTATTTGCAATGTTACTTGTCTTGTTAGTTATTGCGGCTGTTATTACACATATATTGCCGGCCGGAAAATATGAACAGATTGAAAAAAATGGGTATACAACAGTAGATCCAAATTCATTTAAATGGATTGAATCAACGCCACTTGGATTTTTTGATACAGTAAAATCTATTCCTACAGGGATGGTAGAAGCTGCTAATATTATCTTTTTTATTCTTATTATCGGAGGCTTTTTTGGTGTATTAAAGGCATCCGGTACGGTTGAGGCTCTTGTTTCAACGATGGCAAAAAAACTCGCTAATCGTGAAAAGTTAATGATTCCTATTATCATGCTGTTCTTTGCACTTGGCGGATCATTAATGGGAATGGCTGAGGAAGCTTTAGTGTATGTACCTCTATTCATCCCGCTAGCTCTTGCGGTTGGATTTGATACGATAACAGGAACCGCGATGGTACTAGTAGGAGCGTCCGTCGGATTTACAACGGCAATTATGAATCCGTTTACAGTCGGGCTTGCGCAAGGGATAGCGGGTCTTCCTATGTATTCGGGGATGGGATTCCGCCTCATTTTATTCGTAGTTATATATGTAATTGCTGTTACATTCGTCTATCGTCATGCTATGAAAGTAAAGAGGGATCCTGCAAACGGAATTTACGGAAAATTCGATACAAATGAGCAAGACAGCCTATTAACAGCGAAAGTAAAGTTAACAAAAAGACATAAATGGATATTAACGGCCTTTTTAATCAATTATATTATTCTTGTATTTGGTGTTATTAAGTACGAGTGGTATATAAAAGAAATTGCAGCCTTATTTATTATTTTAACTATAATCATTGCAATCCTTGGCAAGATATCTCTTGATGATACTGTAGAATCTTTTACACAAGGAT
The DNA here is from genome assembly GCF_022664315.1 of Bacillus cereus group sp. BfR-BA-01309. Taxonomy (NCBI): domain Bacteria; kingdom Bacillati; phylum Bacillota; class Bacilli; order Caryophanales; family Bacillaceae; genus Bacillus; species Bacillus cereus group sp. BfR-BA-01309. Next base: position 46,404 of record NZ_JAKUHE010000010.1, on the reverse strand, counting down.
CGGCATCTTTAATCGGCGGCGCATTAATTATTGGCGTATCACGCGCTATTTTAGTTGTATTGAATCAAGGGCATATTATAGACCCACTACTGTATCAAGTATCGGAGGGAATGGAACATATTTCTCCTTTTTTAAGTGTTGTTGGAATGTACAACTTCCAAGTAGCGATTCATTTTATTTTAGCATCAGGTAGTGGCCATGCGATGTTGACAATGCCTATCATGGCGCCACTTGCAGATTTATTGGACATTACACGCCAAACAGCCGTATTATCCTTTTCATTCGCCGATGGTATTGGAAATATTATTTTTCCGACAGGTGGTACGCTAATGGCTGGATTAGCAATTGCAGGAATTTCATGGACAAGGTGGGCAAGGTGGATTCTTCCTTTAATTCTAATTGAATACTCAATCGGTTTAATAGCAGTTATAATTGCTCATCTTATCGGTTATGGTCCATCTTAATAAAGACTATAAATATAAAATTGAAGAGACTCGATATGTAGTATGTACAAAAAAACGCCTATTTCATATAGGCGTTTTTTTTGATGGAGAAGTTATTCCTCTTCAAACTGAAAAATATCCCGATTAATAAGTTGGTGGAGATACTTATCCATTTCAGCAGCGGAAACTTTTCTTTCATTTTTAAACCACCATGCGCTTAATGAGGTGATTGCCCCTGAATAAAATTCAATGATTAAATCATTTGGCATCGTATGATTTTTGCAAAGTTGATTTAACGCTTCTATTTCTTGTTTTCTCGTTTCGTGACTTAAATACTGTGTCCGGTTAATAAATTGTTCATCAGACATTTGTGTCTCTAATATTTTACCGATTTCTTCATGGTGTAGGAATTGTTCCATTACTTGAAATGGTTTACTTAATCGATCTGAAACCGGTATTTCACCAATCATCTTGCTGTATCGTTTAAATCCAAATGCTAATAAAGCATCTTTATCTTCAAAGTGTTTATAAAAGGTTGTTCGGTGTACCATCGCAAGATCACAAATTTGGTTAATCGTGATCGTACTATATTTCTGTTTTGATTGCGTCATTAATTCAAATAAGGAATCCCACAATAATTTATGTGTACGTCTAATACGTAAATCAATTTGTTTTTCATTATCATTCATCTACAATTCTCCTTTTTTGTAGATTAAATATACAGTGGCTGAAAATTGATTCTCCCTTTTTAATCTACATATGTATATTATATTACATGTGTTCCGGTGTATTTAAAGTTTTTTAAGTAAGAAACAGGAGGAGAATCTGTAAATGAATATGACAACTAAGAGCCCTGCAAGTGGCAAAGTTGATACTTCTAATATGAAACATACCCCGATTTTAATTGCATTGCTTTTAGGGGCAATGGTTGCGTTATTAAACGAAACGTTACTTGGTAATGCGTTAACCGTATTAATGAAAGAATTTGGCGTAACAGCTTCAACGATTCAATGGCTTTCTACAGCTTACATGTTGGTAGTTGGGGTTTTAGTCCCAATTACAGCGTTACTTCAGCAATGGCTCACAACGAGACAAATGTTTTTGATCGCTATGGTAACATTTTTAGTCGGTACATTAATTGCGGGATTCGCACCGACATTTTCTATTTTATTAGTTGGCCGTATCGTCCAAGCTGTAGCGACGGGGTTAATTACACCGTTATTAATGAATACGATTTTAATCATTTGTCCGCCTGAAAAACGTGGTGCCACAATGGGGTTAATCGCACTTGTGATGATGGCAGCTCCAGCAATTGGACCTACATTATCTGGAGTAATCGTAGACTCACTCAATTGGCGCTGGTTATTCTATATTGTTATTCCTTTCGTGATCATTTCAATTATGATTGGGATGAAGTACATTCAAAATGTTTCAGAGTTAACAAGGCCAAAAGTAGATTATCCATCTATCCTTTTATCGACATTAGGATTTGGCGGGCTTGTGTATAGCTTTAGTGCATCGGGTGACTTAGGATGGTCCGATGTGAAAGTGTATGGCACTTTACTTGTTGGGCTTATCTCATTATGTATTTTTGTCGTTCGACAATTAAAAATTGAGAATCCAATTTTAGAATTACGCGCATTTAAAGTTCCGATGTTTACATTATCAGTAGGATTAATCGTCATTGTGATGATGTCGTTATTTTCAACGATGACTTTATTACCGATGTTCCTGCAAACAGTTTTACTCGTTACAGCTTTTAAATCAGGAATTATCATGCTTCCGGGAAGTGTTATTAGCGCCATAATGGGACCAATCGCGGGTAAACTATTTGATAAATTTAGTCCGAAAGTTATTATCGTTCCTGGCATTGTGTTAGTGGGGATTGCAATGTTCTTATTTAAAGGCATTACTCCTGACACATCAATGGTACAAATTATTGTCATGCATAGCGTATTAATGGTTGGACTCATGTTTGTCATGACAGCACAAACATACGGCTTAAATCAATTAACACCAGATTTATATCCGCACGGAACAGCACTGTTTAGTACGTTACAACAAGTAGCTGGCGCAATTGGAACAGCTATCTTTATTTCGAAAATGTCTTCAGGAACAGCTAGCTATATGGAAAGTTCCGCAAATCCAATGGATCCAGTAGAGAAGTTAAACGGTTTAACATCAGGATTCCAAGGTGCATTTACACTAGGGTTAGTCTTTATCATTATTGCATTTATCGTATCGCTGTTTTTAAAAGAAGAGAAAAAGGGAGTAAAGGCAGCGAGGGCTTTACAGAACGAGAATTAAGGTTTATATAAAAAAGACATCTTTTCTAGGAAAGGTGTCTTTTTACATGTCTTTTGTAACATCATACCGTAGCAACGGCCCCTGATCATAAAACCTCTCAAAAATAATCCCCATTATATAAAAGAACACTAAACCAAAACCAACATGAATAAGTGTAAAGGTAGTGCCAAATGAAGAAAATTCATACACGAGAATTGGCAATTTCGCAGTTGTCCAAACGCCTAAGAAAAATACGATGTACCGAATGCTTGCGCCTTTTTGTAAGAGTAGTGCTGCAATTGGGAAGGCAACGTAGAGAGGACCAGCTGCGATGCCGCCTAATAATAGAGAGAATAAGATTCCGTATACGCCGGAATTTGCGCCCATATATTTCATGAGCGTTTCTTTTTTCACCCATTGATCAAGTAATCCTACAAATAGTAGGACAGGGGGAAGGAGAAACAACATATCTAAAATGCTATTCCCTGTTAATTGTAATGCGCTCCATCCTAAAGATTGATTTATAAAAGTTAATACAATGAGCCCCAGTAGTAAGATGAAAAAGAAACGGTATCTCTTTAGTTCTTTCATACCATCACCACCCAAATGATATAGGAGAATAGAAGTGACATGAGTAATGCAGACGCATTACGTGCGTAAGCAAAGCTTCGCCCAAATATCTTTTGTTCCATCGGTAATGTTGTGATTCCTACTGACATGAGTGTAGACATAAGTGCCGCAACTTGAGGAAGGCCTGCGCCGTGTTGGACTAATGTATTGCCGAGTGGGAATACGACGAAGCTTGGAATAAGTGCAATGGAGCCGAGTATGGCTGAATAAACAATGCCGAGAAATCCAGATTGCTCCCCAATAATAGAAGAGATGAAAGACGGCGTTAATATAGAAAGCGATAAGCCAACGAAAAGCATGATGGAAAGCATCGCAGGTAGAAGATTGCGAAACATTTTCCACGACTTCATTAGAGCTCTTTTCGTTTTATTGCGGTCCTTCATAAAAGAAATCCCCGTAAGAATAATGGCTAAAGTATAAAGAATCACACCGTTAATCATGATCGGAATCCTTTAAGTCCTTATATTTTTCTATGAAAAAGGATAAGTTCTTCATTTTTTCTTCAATATCCATTTGGAAATCTGCCAATTGTTCCTTTCCAGCAGGCGTAATTTTGTACATCTTTCTCGGTTTGTCTTGATGATCTGTACTTACATAAGATTCAATTGCACCTTCGTTTTCTAATTTCTTTAGCGTACGATATAAAATGGCGCTATCGATTGGATTAACTGGAAGTTCTTCTTCGCACTTTTGCAATAATTGCCCGCCATAGTTATCCCCCTCAGCTAAAAATAACAAAAGAAATGCACCTGTATGTCTTCCTGTATGTTTCATGGATATACCTCCTTGAATGAATTAGAATTAATACTGTTAATGACAGTATACTGTTGTTAACAGTATATGGTGCATGAAGTGCTATGTCAATTTTAAAATGTGCGAGTTTCGAGGATACTATTTTCTAACGATTAACGTTGATAAACTACCAATGAGAAGGGGTTGTACATCAAAAAACACAAAAAAAAGACACTCTCAAGAGTGCCTCTTATTAGCAGCCGAATCCGCCGCCCCAACAGCTAGCTCCTACGATGATTAATAAAATAAATAGTACAACAAGTAAAGCGAATCCGCCGCCGAAACCGCAGCCTCCACCACAACTACCGCCATAGCCCATATTAACTCCTCCTTCCATAAAGACCATTAATTAATGGATTTAATGTACTTTATGTCTTTACGGATAAACTTGAGCAGGTCCTTTTGAAAAATAAAAAGTGCTTAGATTTAATGAGAATTGACGACCTTATTTTTGTCACGGGTATTAAGCTGATGACATATTGTATTTTATTCTGTGTATTGGGGGAAGGAGGATCTTTATGGCCAATTCTGAAATGATTTTACGATTACTTACGGATTTAAAGATTGAACAGCAAGCTTTAAAAGAACAGCTGGAAAAAATGCAAACAGCTGTGACTATTCTTGAAGAAAAATCAGTGATTGTGGAAGAAAAACCAGCGACTATTGAAGAAAAACCAATGAATATTGAAGAAAAATCAGCTGCTGCAAAGCAAAGAGCTCATTCTGGACGCCCAACATCTTTTCGTGCTTGGAGAGCATCTTCGCAAAAAAATTCATAAAAGTATAAGAAAAGAAGACATCGATTACGATGTCTTTTTTTGCTTGTACAATCCAAATGAAGTTAAGAAGATATATCCATATTGCTTTAAAAATAAGAAGAAAATAACGATTGTCGACTCCTGTTTTAGTATAGCATGTAATAATAAATATTTTTATGCAATGTTGCATATATATAGATTATATGATATTTATTGTATATATTTTAGTTGTCTGTTATTTGTTTTAATTCATTTACTTATATTATTTTTTGAGTGCCTCAGTGATGGGGCTTTTTTTTTTAGTGTGAAAGCAGAAACCCCTCAAGCTCAGGGAGGGGTTACATAACTAGGAAAAAGATTATTGGTGCTTAATGAGATGAAGATATGGATGTTGCATCTAGATTTCTTCTAAATGGATTAATATTTATTTTTAAACCGTTCCCCATAAATGATAAACCATACCGAAAACAAAAAAAGCTAGTCCTACAAACAGAACGATTAAAGCAAGCATTCCGTTTTTATTATGTTCCATATAGTCAGCTCCTTTTTTAGTTATATACAAAAAGCCTTTAGTCGTAATTATGGCTAAAGGATCGGATTCTCATACTTTTTAGTTTACAAAGAAAAGACACCCATATAAGAGTGTCTTTTCCGATAGTTTGTTTAGTCTTAGCAGAAGCAAGAAGCTCCAACGATGATTAATAAAATGAATAACACAACTAATAATGCAAATCCTCCAGCAAAACCGCAGCCTCCGCCGCAACTACCACCAAATCCCATAATAGTTCCTCCTTTAATAAGAGGGGAAAAACAAAGGGTCACTCGTGTTTTTTTAACGGATTCCATTTACTTTATGTTTTGACGTATAAACGTGAGCAGGTCCTTTTGAAAATAAAAAAAGACACCTTAAGGTGCCTTTATCCCGCTTTAATGGGCAGTAAGACCCCCACCTCAAAATTCAGCGAAAGCAAAGAAGTTAGGTGGGGGATCAACTGCCCATAAAAGTCCGATTGGTGAGGGCTGATAATCAGTGGGGGATGAAGAAAACCCCCACTGATTAAAGTTTCACTTTATGTAATTAATATTCGCTAGCATAAAACTCTTTTATTAGTTTTATTTCATTTGTATCCGGGTCAAACTTAAATATTTTAATTCGATTAGATTCGTCTTTATAGGCAAATGTATTATCGCCAACTTGGGTCATATTGCTAATATTTAAGCTAGGATCACTATCATGGTCAGTGATATCAACAGTTTTCTCACGATCCCAAAATGCAATGACAATGATTAAGATGATCAGGCATATACGTATGTTACGTAGTTCTCTTGCTAGAGGATGCTCCATATGATAGTCTCCTTCTTTAATTAATAAATTTTGTTTATAAAAGAGATACTTCCTATGAGAATATAAATAAAAAAGACACTGTAAAAAGTGTCTTTTTTATCTAATTTATGCGCATTGCTTAATAAGACGCTAGTTCCTCAAGCTAAATATGAGTAACTATGTAGGGTAATTTCATTATAACATTTTAACCATTACTGGGTCTATATGGAATTTTATCGATAATTATGTTTAATTATTCAGAATGGTACATGTAGTGAAAAATATATATTCCCTATAGTAATTGTAAAATATAATGCTGTATATAACTAGTCTTGTAATGAATGTAAGCAACAGCTGATAAACGGTTAGTATTTTTCCTTGTAAAAAAATATTCAATAATTTATCATTGCAACCGCTTACTCTTTGTGTATAATAAAGGTAAGTTAATAAGTAAAAGGATTGTTACTGTTCGGCAGGCAAAACCTAAATTGATCTAGAGGCTACGGGTGTAGTGTGGCTTTTGGAATCAGTTTAGGTTTTTTTATTACCTTTTGTGACTTTAAGAAGAAGAAGGCGGAACAATATGAAGATCCATAAAATCTTAAATAACAATGTTGTTTGTACGATGAAGGATACTGAGACAGAAGTTGTACTGATGGGCAGAGGTTTGGGATTTCAGAAAAAAGTAGGCGATACGATTGATGAATCTAAGGTAGAAAAGACCTTTGTGCTAGAAACAAGAGAATTATCAGAGAAACTTGCTAGGTTGCTAACTGAAATTCCTGTAGAAAATTTAGAGATTACAGAGAGAATTATTCAGTTTGCTAAGACAGCTTTGCCGGGGACTTTAAGTGATTATATTTATCTTACATTAACAGATCACTTAAGTTTCGCCTTAACTCGGCATAAAGAAGGAATGGATCTTAAAAATACTTTGCTTTGGGAGATTAAGAGGTTCTATCAGAATGAGTTTGAAATTGGTCTACAAGCTTTGAACATAATTGAAGAAGAGACTGGGCTTAGACTTTCTGAAGATGAAGCAGGGTCAATTGCACTACATTTCGTTAATGCACAGCAAGGAGAGCCGGCGATGCAACAAACGGTAGCGATGACGAAAATCGTCCAAGATATTTTAAATGTTGTAAAGTACCACTATAAGATGAACTTAGATGAAAGTTCATTTAATTTTAGCCGGTTTGTAACGCATTTACGATACTTTGCGCAGCGTTTAATGCAGAAGGAATTGAACTCGGCCGATGATGATTTTTTATACGAGCAAGTGAAAAGTAAGTATGAAGAGGCATATTGTTGTACAGAAAAAATTGAAGCATACTTACGAAAAGCACATAATAGTCATCTTTCAAAAGATGAAAAGGTGTACTTAACGTTGCACATTCATCGTGTAACGAAACGTAATGAATTATGTAATTGAATAAACGGGATTGTTACTGTTTGGCAGGCAAAACCTAAATTGACTTGTAATGGAGTGATTCGTATGTATCACACCGTTATGGTTAGTTTAGGTTTTTTCTTTTATAAAAAATAATAAATGGGATGATTGTAGGGAGGGAAATTACTATGAAGTATGAAAAATTAGCAAAAGATATACTGAAACATGTTGGCGGAAGAGAAAATATACATAGCGTTGTACATTGTATAACTCGCTTACGATTTCAGTTAAAAGATGAGGGGAAAGCAAATACAGAAGTACTGAAAAGTATGGAAGATGTTGTGACTGTTATGAAAAGCGGCGGACAATATCAAGTTGTAATTGGTAACCATGTATCGGACGTATACAAAGCGGTTATTGCTGTTGGAGGGTTTCAAGAAGCTGAGGAAGAAACTACGAGCGAGAAGAAAAAGAGTAGTCTTATAGATATTCTTTCTAGCATTTTTACTCCTATTTTAGGAGTGCTAGCTGCAACAGGGATGATTAAAGGATTTAATGCATTATTTGTAGCGTTAGGCTGGTTAAGTACACAGTCAGGAACGTATCAAATATTAAATGCAGTTGGAGATTCGTTATTTTATTTCTTCCCGATTTTCCTTGGATATACAGCAAGTAAGAAATTCGGGGGATCACCATTCATCGGTATGGCAATTGGAGGAGCGTTAGTCTATCCAGCTTTATCAGGTTTAAAAGCAAGTGAGCCATTATATACGTTATTTGCAGGAACGATGTTTGAATCACCAATTCATATTACGTTTTTAGGAATACCAGTTATTTTAATGAACTATGCATCATCTGTTATTCCAATTATTCTTGCTGCTTATTTTGGAGCGAAAGTAGAACAGTCTTTAAAGAAAATTATTCCAGATGTTGTGAAAACATTTTTATTACCATTCTTCACATTATTAATCGTTGTACCAGTTACATTTCTCGTTATTGGCCCAATTGCGACGTGGGCAGGGCAGTTTTTAGGACAGGCGACGCTTTGGGTTTATCATGCAAGCCCATTAGTAGCGGGTGCTTTACTCGGTGCTTTCTGGCAAGTACTTGTCATATTTGGCCTTCATTGGGGCGTTGTTCCGATTGGCTATAACAATTTAGCAGTAAACGGTGTGGATCCGATACTAGCGCTTATATTTGCCGCTTCATTTGCTCAAATTGGTGCTGTGCTTGGTGTTTGGATGAAAACGAAAGACAAGAAATTAAAAACACTTAGTATTCCAGCTTTTATTTCAGGTATTTTCGGTGTTACAGAGCCGGCGATTTATGGTATTACACTTCCTCTTAAAAAGCCGTTTATTATGAGCTGTATCGCTGGAGGAATTGGCGGCGCAATACTTGGCGTATTTGGTACACAAGCTTATATGACAGGCGGACTTGGTATATTTACGCTTCCGACATTCATTAGTCCGAAAGATGGGATTACAGCTGGATTTTGGGGAGCAATTATTTCGATGGTTGTTTCTTTAATAGTAGGTTTTGTTCTAACTTACTTATTTGGTTTTACGAAAAAGCAAACATCTACAGAAACAGCTGAAACAATTGATAAAATCGCTGCATCAAACGATGATGAAGTAATCTTTAGTCCTTTCCATGGCGTCGTTATGCCGCTGCAAAATATTGACGATGCTGCATTTGCATCAGGTGCGCTAGGTGAAGGAGTCGCGATTGAGCCTTCAGAAGGAAAGTTGTTTTCACCAGTTTCAGGTATAATCTCTGCGCTGTTCCCGACGAATCATGCAGTAGGAATTACGGCGGATTCAGGTGCTGAAATTTTAATCCATATTGGAATGGATACTGTGAAATTAAATGGCGAATTTTTCTCTTCTCATATTGAACAAGGAGTGAGAGTAGAAAAAGGACAATTACTTATTGAGTTTAATATAGATGAAATTCAAAAGGCGGGTTATATTGTGACAACACCAGTTGTTGTTACAAATTATGATAAATATAGCATCAAAAAAACGGAAATAGAAAAGATTCAAGCAGGAGATTCCTTACTAAAGTTAGGAGTTAAATAGTAGTTACATTTCATACAGGTTCAAACGAAGAAAGGTATTCTTTAAAACTTACAATAGCTTTCCTCGTTCATTCTTATATAAAGGAGTTTTTCTATATGTCTAAAGTTAATTTTCCAAAAGGATTTTTATGGGGTGGAGCAACTGCAGCCAATCAAGTTGAAGGTGCATATGTAGAAGACGGAAAAGGATTAACGACGGTTGATCTATTACCAACTGGTGAAAATCGCTGGGATATTATGAAAGGAAATATTCATTCCTTTACACCTGTAGAAGGAGAGTTTTACCCGTCACACGAAGCGATTGATTTTTATCATCGTTATAAAGAAGATATTGCACTCTTTGCAGAAATGGGATTTAAAGCGTTACGTGTATCGATTGCGTGGACGCGTATTTTCCCAAGTGGTGAAGATGAAAAGCCAAATGAAGCAGGATTACAGTTTTATGATAATTTGTTTGATGAACTGTTAAAGCACGGTATTGAACCAGTTGTTACGATGGCTCACTTCGATGTACCTGTTCATTTAGTAGAAAAGTATGGAAGCTGGAGAAGTAGAAAGCTTGTAAACTTCTTCGAGACGTACGCAAAAACGATCTTTAATAGATATAAAGATAAAGTGAAATATTGGATGACGTTTAATGAAATTAATATGCTTTTACATTTACCTTTCATGGGAGCAGGTCTAGCGTTTAAAGAAGGGGATAATAAAAAACAAATTCAGTATCAAGCAGCGCATCACCAACTTGTTGCAAGTGCGTTAGCTGTAAAAGCGTGTCATGAAATCATTCCAGATGCGAAAATCGGTTGTATGCTTGCTGCGGGTGCAACGTATCCATATACATGTAATCCAGACGACGTTCTTCGTGCGATGGAACAAGACCGTGAATCATTCTTCTTCATTGATGTACAAGCAAGAGGAGCATATCCTGGATACGCAAAACGCTTCTTTAAGGATAATAATGTAACAATTGAAATGGAAAAAGAAGATGAGGAAATTTTAAAAGAGCATACAGTTGATTATATTGGCTTTAGCTACTATTCAAGCCGAGCAACAAGTACAGATCCAGAAGTGTTAAAAAGCATAACGAGCGGAAATGTATTCGGTTCTGTTGAAAATCCATACCTTGAAAAATCAGAGTGGGGATGGACGATTGACCCGAAAGGCTTCCGTATTACAGCAAACCAACTGTACGATCGTTACCAAAAACCGTTATTTGTTGTTGAAAATGGTCTCGGTGCAATCGATCAATTAAATGGTGAAGAAGAAGTGAATGATGAATACCGTATTGATTACTTACAAAAACATATGATTGAAATGTCCGAAGCCATCCAAGATGGAGTAGATATTATCGGATATACAAGCTGGGGCCCAATTGACCTTGTAAGTGCTTCGACTGGAGAAATGAAAAAACGTTACGGATATATATACGTTGATAAAGATAATGAAGGAAAAGGTTCATTAAAAAGATCGAAGAAGAAAAGCTTCGATTGGTATAAGGAAGTAATTAAGACGAATGGTAAGAGTTTGGAGTCTTGAGTATGAAAGGGAGACATCTTAATTGATGTCTTCTTTTTTTCATTGTGAATAAAGTACGGAGCGATATTTCCCTTTACACGAACATAAAGGTATAATATAGTTTAGTTAAGTGAACTAAACTATTAAAACGAAATAACAGCATGGAGGAAGAACGCTATGACTAAATCATATAAAGAAGTAATTAATGAAATGAATCGCGCCTACACGGAACTCTACATTTTACTATTTCAAGATTTAAAGGATGAGTTCGGTCTTACTGGGCAGCAAGAGAGCATGCTATTTCATATTAATTTAAATGAAAACACGACAGCAAATAACATTGCGAGTACTTTTAATATAACGAAAAGTGCGGTGAGCCAAGTTTTATCGAAATTGGAAAAGCAACAGATGATTTCAAAACAAGTTAATCCGAATAATAAAAGGGAGTATTTCCTTACACTTGGTCCAAACGGTAGTAAGTATATGGAGCAATTGTCGAAGTTAGATGATGTATTAATCGAGAAATATTTCTCAAAGATTGATATCGAAGCGTTGCAGCAAATGACTGATACGTTAACGAAAATAAATAAAGTGATATTGGAAGAAAAACAGAAGGATCTTGAGTCTAATGAGTAAGAAGCAAGATGAAGCAATTAGCAGAAAGGAGGAGAAGCGTGTGATGAGTTACATACCAAATATGATTACGATAGCAAATTTTGTGTGTGGGCTGTTGGCTATTCACGCTGTTTTCGTTCATGATATGTATGGTGCAGTTATGTTCATTATTACAGGTATGGTATTTGATCTGTTTGATGGTATGGTCGCTCGGAAACTAGATGCTGTTTCGGAAATAGGCGGAGAGTTAGACTCATTTGCGGATTTAGTGACCTTCGGTGTGGCACCATCTATTCTTGCGTATAGTGTTGCTTTAAAAGATTTGCAGTCTATCGGGATGATATGTGCGCTCGCTTATAGTATTTGCGGAATGCTTCGGCTTGCGAGATTTAATACACAACAAAGCAAACTCCCGACCTTTATCGGAATGCCCATTCCATTTGCGGCAATGTGTCTCCTCATTTTATGCCTCCTAAATAATCCAGTTTCCGTGGCATTTGGCACATGCGTACTCGCTTATTTAATGGTGAGCAAAATCAAATTCCCCCATTTTAAAAAAGATATATCGGAAAGCTTGAATTCCGAAAGATGGGATTAATAGGAAAGATAAGGAGCATAACATGATTCGTATGGCATTAAGATCATTCAACATACAAATATATTGTTTGCTAGGCGTGATGTTACTGGGATGGTTGATGACACCTTTTTCAGCCCAGTTTGTAGGGATAAGCATTGGCCTTTTAGTTAGTATGTACTGCGCCTGGATCTTAGGAAGGCGTATCGAAAAGTTCGGAAATAGCATCGTAAAAAAAGAAAAAGCACCAATGCTCGGCATGATGAATCGATTTGCAGCGGCTATACTCGGCGCGATTATTATGTATGAAATTGAACACCGTGAGTACATGTGGACATTTGCAGCTGGAATTATGGGTGGGTATTTCTTGGTTATTATTAATTTGGGGTATTACAGTATGAGGGATGAGAAGGAATAAAGTGCTGTGTAAATAACTAATTTGGATGATTTTTATTACAAAGAAACGACACCCATATAAGAGTGTCGTTTCCGATAGTTTTTTAGCAGAAGCAAGAAGCTCCAACAATGATTAATAAAATAAACAATACAACTAGTAAAGCAAAGCCGCCGCCACAACCACTACTACAACTACCACCAAATCCCATAATAGTTCCTCCTTTAATAAGAGGGGAAAACAAGGGGTCACTCATGTATTTTAATGGATTCAACTTACTTTATGTTTTTTACACAATAATTGAGCAGGTCCTTTTGAAAATAAAGAAAAAACACCCTAAGGTGCCTTCCTCCGACTTGAACCATCTTAATTTTAATAATATTGGACTCCCGTCCGAATATTATTTTACCATGTTAAGTTGTTTTGTGAAATGTTCCATATCGAATTTGGAACTGAAAATGTACTAGCTTGATAATGAAGCCTGGCTATTAGAATTGAAAAATTTTAGTTTTATTATAATTAATAGAAATGAGAGTAGTGTGAATATAAATCCGCTCCAAATAAGCTGGTGAATACCTAAGTTTGAAATGAACCAACCTCCAATAGTGGTTCCTAAAGTAATTCCGAGATTTGAGAACGAAACGAATAGACTGTTACCAAATTCAGGTGCTTCTTTAGCTTCACTTATTAACCATGTTTGACCAACAATTAATCCACCAGCATGTACGATTCCCCAAATGAATACTATAAAAATCATTGGAACAAGGTAGGAACCTAAATAATAAACCAATATGTAAACAATAGAATATAGAATAGGGAATGATATTACAGTGTTTATTATACTTTTTTGCAGGAGACCACCAAATAAATGATTACCCAAAATCATAACTATACCAAATATGAATAGCATGATACTGATGAGAGATCCATTCATGGAAGTTACTTTTGCAAGGTACTCAGCGAAGTAGCTGTATACGGAAAACATGGCTGCAAAAAGGAATGTGACGGTTAAAATATTTAACCATAATCCTGGTTTGCCGAGTATACGAATTTGTTTGCCGAAAGACATTTTTTCTTTAACAGGCATAGAAGGAAGTAGGAGTAGTATTCCAATGAATGCAAGAGTGTTAACGAATGCTCCGAATAAGAAAGCGATTTCGAGTGAAAATTGGTCTGCAAGATAAGAGGTTAGTGGAACACCTAAAGCAAAGCCAACGGTAATTCCCATGAAAACTTTTGTAACTGCTTGACCGCTCTTTTCTGGAGGGACAAGTTTAGCAGCTGTTACAAGAGCGATTGAAAAGAAGAGTGGATGAAGCGCAGCCGGTAAAATACGAAAAATAAGCATGATTTCAAATTGTGTTGTATAAGCGTAGATTAAATTTGAAATAACAAATATGAAAATTGCTGTTAATAAAATTATTTTGCGATTCATACTAGAGACGAGCAGAATTAAAAACGGACCAGAAATAGCAACAACTAGTGCAAATATACTTACTAAAAATCCAGCTTGTGTAGTTGAAATTCCGAATTTTTGAGTGAGTTGTGGTAATACGCCGACAATACCCATCTCGGTAGTAATAATTCCGAACACACCTATTGCGAGTGTCAGAATAAGTAAAGGATTTACTTTTTTCATTTATAAAACTCTCCATTCGTATCAGTATTTTGAAAATAAATTCATTAACAAAGAAGCATTATTATAAGCATGATTGGATGCCAATATTATCAGGAGTATGTAATTCGAAATATAATAACAGATATCTAAATAACTAGATATGATGTGTTAAAAAAAATTCTCCTTTCTATGTTTCTTGCTTTTATAGGCAGTGCAATTTATAAAAAGTCATTGGATACCTGTAAAAAAGCAGAATGTGTGAAAGCTAATAATCAAGTAGTATGCTGATTGATTATTAGCTTTCATTTTATAATTCGTTTTGTACGTATTCAGAAAACTCTCGTATTGTTTTTTCGTTTCGACGATAGTAGGTCCATTTTCCAATTCGGTCAGACTCTAGTAAGCCTGCTTTTTTCATAGTTAATAAATAACTAGAAATAACCGATTGAGCTAAGCCAGTCTTAAGCTGGATATCTCCTACACATACTCCAACTTGAAAGTTAAGGTCTTGTTCTAGATAAGGTTTTTCATCGAAATGGTTTTCTGGATTTTTCAACCATGATAAAATTTGACATCTTGTTTCATTTGACAATGCTTTATAAATTAATAAAGGTTCCATAAGGATATTATATCTACTTTTATAGATTTGTAAATGGGTTTTAGTGATTTTAAGGGAAGAAGGTATAGTTGATCACTTTAAATAGGAATAAGTTGCTCTTGATCTATACCCTTTGTAAAGGACATTTTAAAAAAATCGGTAACCTAAAAAAGATGATTTCTGTATGCAAACAGGAGTCATCTTCTTTATATTCTATTGCTAACAAGAATGATTATAGTACGTCATATATTTCTTAATTTCATGTTTTAACTGAACAAACGATTCACATGATTTTATATATGCTTCATCGGTTAAAGTATTACGAGGATTACGTGCAAAAGTGATAATATTGTTAAGTTTAAGCATGTTGTTGCCTAGCTATAAATGGCGGATTACTAAGAAGAGTAATAATAAAACCCAACATAAGATTTAAGGGAAATTTTATATTTACCCCACTTTTTATTTTAAAAGTTTTTCCTATCCTATAAACAACAAAGTCATAGATGAAATTGTAAAGTTAGGGGATTCTACATGGATACAGGAGTTTGGATGAGTTATTTGTATACTTATTTTTTTACTATTATGTTTTGTATTGTGTTTCAAATTGGATTTTATTTTAAAGTGAAAAGAACTATATCTGTTCGGCATTTTCTATGGGTATATGTTTTTCTATTCTACCTTTCACTAGTGTATGGGGTGACGCAGATCGCGACTGTATGGGATATAAGTAGATACGAAACGTGGATTCGTGTAAGTCAAATCAACTTGACTCTATTTGATACGGCAGGTAGTACGACGTATCTTTTGAACATTGTACTGTTTATGCCATTAGGTTTTTTATTACCGACTATTTGGCCGCAGTTTAGAAAAATGAAAAACACCGTATGTGCGGGATTCTTTTTTTCATTGGCAATTGAGTTAAATCAATTACTAAATAATAGAATTACAGATATTGATGATGTATTTACGAATACTCTCGGGGCGATTGTTGGGTATGTATTATATAAAATATTATATATAGCATTATTTAAAATGATATTGAAAAGAGAGGGGAAAAAGCTTGATACGAACTCTTCTTTAGTCATAAAATACGAAGCTGTTTTTTGTTTAGTTTGTTCATTTGTAGGGGCGATGTTCATTTATTATCCTGGAGACTTGTAAGCTACGATCTCGATTATAAAATGATTCTAGTATTTCTTCCAATCAGCACAAGATTCTCTCTATACGTTATTAAGCTATTCAGCAGATTATAAGATTATCAGTAATCATACTGGTGAGATTGAAATAAAGGCTGACAGTTTCTATCCAAGCTTTTCATTTATGTATGATGCGCAAGAATTATTTGTTATTGGTGGGGAAGAGAAATGGTCACATATCCATTATATAAAAAGATTTTTTCATCTTGAGCAGATTACAGATGAGCTAATTATTGATGTAAGAAAATGAGAGATGAGTAAACCCTCAAGTATAGAACGATATACTTGAGGGTTTTTATGTATGAAGAAGGGTCTTGTATCATATATTTTATTCTTCGTTTCATGTAAGTCATTCGGTTTATAAAAACAATGTGTCGAATAGATCATTAAAGAAGGCTTTTCTATTTTTCCCTAGAATGAACAGTAATGAATAATCTAATTCCTTAATGTAATAAGGAGGCAGTAAAATTTGAGCAGGAAAATTTGGTTTGTAGTTACTTGTTTTGCTTTTTTAGTAGCTAGCTATATTGTTGTCCAATATTTTATTATGGATGGTTTTCAAACAGGGCTTGTAAAAGTGAAGCTTATGTTTGGATCTAAATTAAGTGCGTTCTGGTATATGATGCTATTTATACATATTACAACTAGTATAGTAGCATTAGTAATTGGTCCGTTTACATTATCCACTAAATTTAGAGAAAGGAATATCAACCGTCATCGAATAATTGGGAGAATCTATATGGTTGGTATATTATTAGGAGGCGTTTCTGGATTATACCTATCCTTTTATGCTACGGGTGGATTGGTAGCGAAGTTAGGTTTCGGTTTGTTATCCGTATTTTGGCTAACATCAGCATATCAAGCATTAAATAGAATTAAGAATAAAAAAATTAAAGACCATCGGAATTGGATGATTAGAAATTATTCTTTAACCTTTGGAGCAGTTACGTTAAGAATTTGGCTACCGTTGTTTATCGTTCTATTTGGAATAGAGCGGTTTGAACTTAGTTACGCTATTATTGCTTGGTTAGCGTGGGTACCCAATTTAATTGTTGCAGAATTATTCATAAGAAAAAGACTTAGTAAAGGAAAATATCAAGGAAATGAGGATTTACATTTTTAATGTAAATTTGCTGTAATATTGAGGGCAGAATTCTTCAGTAATTGAATTTTTTAATAGCTGGATTTCATTTGTAGATTCAAAAATCCACTAATTTTATTGAATAAATAGAAAATACTTTCTTTTTTCGTCTGTTTAATTTAATATCAATAAGGGCACCAAAAAAATAGATAGAGGTGCTAAAATGTACGGTATTATTAATTATGAAGTGTTTTTACTAACAGGAATTTTATTGAATTTAATTCCTGGTGCAGACACCATGTATATTGTGGGGAGAAGTATTTCACAAGGTAGAAAAGCAGGTGTGTATTCTGTTTTTGGTATTATTACTGGTTCTTTAGTTCATACGTTGTTGGTTGCTTTTGGTTTATCTATTATACTTACAAAATCCATTGTGCTATTTAACACTATTAAGGTTATAGGTGTTATCTATCTTGTATATTTAGGGATTAAAATGATACTTGATAAGACAAATGTAGCTTTCCAGGCCTCATCCAATAAATTGAACATTAGAAAGATATATGTACAAGGACTTTTAACAAGTCTGACGAATCCAAAAGTCTCTTTATTCTTTATTGCGTTTCTTCCGCAATTTATAGATACAAAGGCTTCAGGTCCTATGCCTTTTATCATTTTAGGACTTACTTTTACAGTAACTGGACTATTATGGTGTTTATTTGTTGCTTATTTCTCTTCATATGTTACAAAAAAATTAAGAGGAAACCAAAAGGTAGGAATGATTCTAAATAAGATAACAGGACTGATTTTTATTGGTATGGGGTTAAAGTTGCTTCAAACAAAATCTCCTCAATAAACCTGAATAACATAAAAATGCCCCCTTTCAAGAGATGTAATCGTAGGTTTAGGCTAATTTCTACATACTAAAAAGTCCCTTTAACTTTGAAGGGACTTTTTGCTTGTTATTTTGAGTTATTTAAAAATTTATTTCAAGAAACAACCTATACTTTAATTGTATTACCAACTAGCAGTTTCCGTACTTTCTTTCAACCACTTCACCCAATCCAAATCTTCTACCTTAAGCAAACTGAGCGATACACCTTTCATATCTAAAGAAGTTAGAAGGGTACCAACTTTCACGAACTCCACATGTAAGCCTTCCAGCTCACATAAGCGTCGAATGTCATTTGCGAAAATGTATTGCTCCATTAGTGGAGTTGCGCCTAGTCCGTTAATGAGGATGGCGAAGTTGTCACCTTTTCTCCAGCGATAAATGCTTTTAAGTTTGTTCATTAGTTCGATTGCTAATATTTCAGAAGAGGATAATGCTTCTTTACGGTATCCTTTTTCTCCGTGAATGCCGACGCCGTAAAAGACTTCATCGTCGTTTAATGAAAATGAAGCTTTTCCTTTCACCGGATCGTTTGCAGGTGAAAGGGCGACTCCTAATGTGTGTAAGTTTTCGATGATAGAACGGCCGAGTGTTGTTAGTTCGTCTAAAGGGTGACCTGCAAGAGCGGCCGCACCAAGTATTTTTTGAACAAAAACAGTACCAGCGACGCCGCGTCTTCTTTTATTAAAAGAAGCATCATCTTCAATTGAAACGTCGTCATTTACGATGATGTGGTCAATTTTTCTACCTTCTTCTTTTGCGATTTGTTCTGCTGCTAGAAAATTTGCTACGTCATCTTTAAAGTTTTTGATGATGAATAAAATACTTTTATCTTTTGGCATGAGGCGAGTTGCTGCAATAATTTGTTCCACTGTAGGCGGAGTGAAGATGCTTCCGTTTACGGCCGCCGTCAGCATACCTTTTCCTACATAACCGATATCAGCAGGCTCATGTCCGCTACCACCGCCGCTTATAATGACAACGTTTTGCTTCAGTTTCTCGATATCTTTTACATAAATGATGTTATTTGTTTCGTCGTAATTCACTTTGTCGTTATGTTCAAAATAAAAGCCATGCATCATATCTTGAACGATATGTTGTACATCATTCATAATCTTTTTCATTGCTTTTGCCACCCTTTAATTACTTTGCTGATTGCTCCAGTAATAGTAGTAATTGATTGTTTATCATATTTTTCATGAGAGAAGACATAATGGAAGGATCTACTTCGCACTTGCTTTCAATCCAATCTTTTATCGTTCCAACGAAGCCGTGACTATAAAAGGAGGCAATCGTATTTTTTGTCTCATCAGAAAGGCTGAATCCACAGCTCACAGATAGTTCATCAATAATCTTCATATATAAGTTTTTCGTATGCTCAAATAAATAGTGATTAAACGAGTTTTGCTCAATGACTTTAAAAGCATTTCGGTAAAATTTTTGATTTTCATAAAAGTAATCAAATAATAAATCGAAAATGTTTTCCCACGTTTCATAGTCGAGAAAGTCGATAATGTTTTCTTTCGTTTCTTCTCTATAAATCCAGCTTAATAGTTCAAATTTATCTTTAAAATGATAATAAAAAGTTTGCCTACGCATTTGACAGTGTAACATAATATCGCTCACTGATATTTTATGAAAGGACTCTGTTTCCATTAAATACTTCAATGAATTCGCGATTATCTTTTTAGAAATTATAGAAGAGGTCATCTGAATCATCCCTAGAATGTTAGTAATATGAAAATCCTACCTACAAATGAGAGCGGTGTCTTTAGACAGATTGTCCATTTTGTCCGTTTACTATAAAACGCTTTCATTTTAACATGGATAGTAAGAAGAAGATTTCAAATATATCACAATATATTAAAGGAATTGAGGGAGAATCACAATGAAAAAGATTATAAACAAACCAGAAACATTAGTAATGGAAATGTGCAACGGAATGGTTATGGCTCACCCAGAGCTTGAGCTTTTGAAAAAATATAAAGTCATTAAGAAGAAAGAAATGAACGAAAATAAAGTAACGTTAATTAGTGGCGGCGGTAGTGGTCATGAGCCAGCGCATGCAGGACTAGTCGGAAAAGGAATGTTAGATGCGGCAGTGTGCGGAGATGTGTTTGCTTCACCTTCACAAATTCAGGTATATCAAGCAATTAAAGAAACAGCGAGTAAAAAAGGTACGTTATTAATTATTAAAAATTACAGCGGCGATATTATGAATTTCAAAAACGGAGCGCATTTAGCGACGGAAGATGGAATTGAAGTTGACTACGTAAAAGTAGACGATGATATTGCGGTAGAAGATAGTTTGTATACAGTAGGACGCCGCGGCGTTGCGGGCGTTATTCTCGTTCATAAAATTGCCGGCGCAGCAGCGGAAGCAGGTATGGATTTAGGAGCGGTGAAAGCTGTAGCGGAAAAAGCAGCGGCTAACGTGCGCACAATTGGTTTAGCGTTAACGTCTTGTACAGTTCCAGCGAGCGGATCACCTACGTTCACACTTGCGGAAAATGAAATGGAATACGGCGTAGGTATTCACGGCGAGCCAGGAATTAAACGTGAAAAAATGTTGTCAGCAGATGAACTAGCGAACCGTATGACAAATGATCTAATGAAAGATTTAGGAGTAAAAGATGGCGAAGAAATTGCGCTTCTAGTTAACGGTTTTGGCGGAACACCACTGCAAGAACTTTACTTATTTAACAACGCAGTGACGCGAGAACTAGCTGCTAGAAACATTACAATTAATAGAGTATTCGTTGGCAATTATATGACGAGTATCGATATGGCTGGTATGTCTTTAACAGTAATGAAATTAGATGATGAGCTAAAAACATTACTATCAAAAGAATGTAATACACCAGCGTTTAAAGTAGATGGACCAGTTGAAAGTGTTGAGTACGTAAATGTGCTTGAAGAGACAGAAGAGAAGGAAGTTTCCTTTGAGATAGAAACGGCAGAAGAGCACGCTGTTATTAAAGATAATGTCATTACATTAAACAACATGATTTATCTCGTTGATAAAATGAGCGACGTTATTATTAAAAACGAAGTGCCATTCTGTGAATTAGACACGCATGCTGGTGACGGCGACTTCGGAATGAGTGTGGCAAAAGGATTTAAGCAACTAAAACGTGAGTGGCATTCTATCGTAGAACAAGAGAACGTAACGATCGGATCATTCCTTGACGGTTGTTCGATGATTATTATGGAACATTGCGGCGGCGCATCTGGTCCAATTTGGGGCGGAGCATTCCGCGCAGCTAGTAAAGCAGCAGGCGAAAAGCGTGAGCTAACAGTGAAAGAATTCGCTGAAGTGTTGCAAGCAGCACTGCAAGGCATACAATCTATCGGTGAAAGATCGTTCGGTAGAGGAGCGGTAGTTGGTGACAAAACACTTGTTGACGCACTTGCTCCATGCGTAGACTCTTGGTTAGCTAGCGCTTCAAACGAAGAAAACATGAAAACTGCCTTTGAAAAAGGCGCAGAAGCAGCGGTTAAAGGAGCAGAGTACACGAAAGAAATCGTCGCTCGCATGGGCCGCGCTGGTACAGTTGGTGAAAGAAGCTTAGGCTATCCAGATGCAGGTGCACATGCACTTGGGGTTATCTTTACGGAGATTGCTGGTAGTTTGAAATAGGAATTGGAAAGTCCCCTCTGCCTTGTGGTGGAGGGGGTTTTTATAGTTGATTGATATGTAAATTTGCTGGATATTCTCTTCGTAAAGATATGTGTGTTTATAAATACTGAGATAAGGATTTTAAAAGAAGCAACGTGAGTTCTCATATAAATATGAAGTTCAGGTTGTTTAATTGTATTGTTGAAAAACTGATTAATTGATAGAAAGCACTTCAAAAGGTGGTGTTTATTATTTTGGACTTCAAAATTATGTTGGCCACCTTATGGAGTACTTTGAGTGGGATAAGGAGATTATCTCGTATATTCTATTTTACATCTATTATATTTGAAAAATGCAGATTCATCTTTTTATAAAAGGCATCAGTACATAGAGATATTTAAAGAAGAATTATTTGAAAAAAACATACAATTTTTGAGAAACATTAGGTAATTCCAAATTTTTGAAAAAAGTTATTGATTGTGTTATTGATATTTTGTAAGATTTATACAGGTGCGAAAGTATTTATTAGTAATAATTTTTGGGATAATGGTGAAGCTTACGGAAACCATGAATTCCGATTAAGTGGTTACCAGACCTGGAAGACCGAAACTTACGGAACTTGATAAAATAGGGTGTTCGCATGAGCAAATTAGAATATATTTCTAATTTGCTTTTCGTATTTATAGAATTTATTTAGGGGTGATAAAATGAATCGAAACAGACTGGTATATATACTGTTATTATCAATGTTATTGTTGTTTAGTGCTTGCAAAAAGGAAACTGAAAAGACACAAGAAAATAATAATCAGCCTAAAATCCAATTAGATAGCACTAATTTCAAATCAACTATTGCCAGTACAGTAAATCGAGATAAATTGCCTTTCACCGAAACCGGTGGGATTAATGTTGGGATATATAATCAAAATGGAGAAATTGAGAAAGATTTTAACTTTAATATAGAAGAAAACCAAAGTCTTAAAAAATTTATTTCTTTAGGGAATTTAATTAAAACTGAAAGGGTTTATAAGATGTTTCTTCTTGTAGATTATAAACAAAGTGAATTTAAAGTTGATGGTAGAGAGTTAGCAAAAGATTTCACTTTTCAAGTAGGTGCGGGAGAATCAGTAGAAGTTCCTATAGAAATCCCACCATTACCAAAAGGGTTACATGATGTGGTTTTTGTCATTGCTAAATTCCCTGATAAAAAAATATTAGATGAAGAGTTTAGGAAACAAACGGATTCATCCAATCTTCTATTTGTAAGATTCAGTACAGTAGTAGGAGGGGATGAGACTGTAAATAATCAAGTTAAATTTAATAGTTACGGAGAAAAGAAAACAGAGGATATGCTAGATGGTGTTTTTATTGCTAAAGAAAATAATTACAAGAGATGGTTGACTCAAGAAGTTACTAAAGATAAAAACTTGAATTTCTATACGAAAGTCGGAAATAATAGCAATACAAGAAAACAATATGCATTAGTACAATTCTTTGATTGGGAGCAGATGAAATTTATAGATAATAAAGATGTATTATTTTATGATTTAGAACCAAATACAGTTTATACTGTAAAGTCTCAAATCCCTATAAATAAAGAAAAAGGAGTGTATGATTTAACGCCTATTTTAATACATAATCCTTTTCAAAAAGTAACGGTATACAATCAACAAATAGATACAGCAATTAGAGTTGGAGTAAATGTAGAGGATTAGTAAATACAAATGAATCTTTTTGTCAAACTATTACAGTGGCTGAATTAATACTTATTAAATATAAACAAAAGCACTCTAATTAGAAGAGTGCTTTTGTTTCGTAGAAGTTAGGTGGGGATCAACTGCCCGTAAAAGCCCAATTGGTGAGGGCTGATAATCAGTGGGGGATGAACGCCCCCATTGATTAAAGTTTCACTTTATTTGTTGGCCAACCTAGAAGCCGCCTCTTCAACTTCTTTATACGCATTTTGTAATACTTCATTTGGATCTAGTACTGCTGTTCCTTGTGCACGAACGATTTGATAATCTTCAATACCTAAGAAATTAAACATTGCTTTTAAATATTTATGAGAGTATTCCACTTCTGTATACCAATCATCATTTGTATAGATTCCTCCACTTGCTTGTATAACAAGCATTCTTCTTCCATCTTTAAGTAATCCGACTGATCCAGTTTCAGTATATTTAAATGTTTCACGTGCAATCATGATATTGTCCATGTAATCTTTTAATTTTGATGGAATATTAAAGTTGTGCAAAGGTAATACGATAACATACGTATTTGCACTTTTAAATTGTTGTACAATCTCGGACATACGCTCTGTTACTTTTTGTTCTTCATCAGTTAACTTTTGTCCATTTCCTTGCTTTTCCCATGCGCTTAAAACAGTTTTATCTATCATTGGTACTACATCATCGTATAAATTAATCTGTTCAATCGTTTCATTATTAGGAATTAATTCTTTATAAGATACTAAAAAGTGGTTAAGAACCTTAATGCTGACTGATGATGGATCATCCACTTTCGGATGTGCGTTTATAATAAGTGTTTTGTTCATTTGTATTTCCCCTTTTTAAAAGTTTTTACGTTTTAATTACCGACCGAATTAATCGTCGATTAACTTGGTCTTTAATATAAACTCTGAAATTATTTTTGTCAATTGAAATACACAATATTCTAAAAGAGCCCTTTTTTATTTGACTAAAATTCTAAATGGTCCTAAGATACAATTTGATAACCCTTAAAATAAAAAGCAGGTGATTTGTATATGCAATATAGTGTTGGGGTTGAATATGCCTTGCATTGCCTAGTTTATTTAATTAATACTCCTTCCAAGGAAAGTGTTGGAATAAAAGATTTGGCAGAGTTTCAAGGACTTTCTGAAACATTTCTTTCAAAAGTTTTCGGTAAATTATCTAAAGCTGACATTGTGAATTCTGTCCCAGGTGTAAAGGGAGGGTATAGGTTAGCTAAGTCTCCAGAAGATATCTCTTTTTGGGATGTAATAGAAGCTGTCGAAGGTCCAAAACCTATTTTTCAATGTAAAAATATTGTGCAGAATGGCCTACTATATCGAGACGAGGCTTGTAATTCTTGTGAACCTAGCAATTCTTCTTGTACAATTAACTTAGTGATGCTTGAAGCAGAAGAACACATGCGTGAGTTTCTTCGTAAAAAGACTCTTGCATGGTTAGATAAAGAACTTGATATTGTTTTACCTGAAAAGATAAGGGTAGATACTCGTGAATACTTCAAACAAAAAAACTCTAACTAAATCGCCATGACGAATTAGTTAGAGTTTTTTTGTTTTTTAACATTAATTCCATCATGTGGGTATTTCATTACAAATTCCTTCTTTAAATATCACATTTAATTAACTCATAAAGTTTCAAATTGATTAACATTAAAATTCTAAACAATACAATTTTATTTTCGTAAAAAGTAAATGGATTTATGTGTTCATATATTTTAAACATAGTGAAAATTGCCTTTGAAAAAGGAGCAGAGTATACGAAAGAAATCGTAGCTCGCATGGGCCGTGCCGGTACAGTTGGCGAAAGAAGTTTAGGCTATCCAGATGCAGGTGCACATGCGCTTGGAGTTATCTTTACGGAGATTGCGGGTAGTTTGAAATAGGAATTGGAAAGTCCCTTTGCCTTAAGGTGGAGGGGCTTTTATATAGTTGGTAGAAGACTACTTCCGGGCTCTCTTTGTAAAATATGAGTTTGTTAATATTTTTGATAAAATCTTATTTCAAAACTCCAACTAATATTTCTCAACATTAATATATTGCAAATAGTTAGAATATTTAAGATAATTATTTGTGAAGCAATATATTATAAAAAAAGGGGGAATTTATTTTGTTACGTCGCTTATCTATTTGTACTTTATTAACAGCTTTTATGTTTACTTTGTTTACATTTAACGGCTCTGCTTTCGCGGCTACGAATACTACTGAAAATAAAACTGTAGTAGCAGCTTGTGCAAAGGGAGGTACGGTAGGTACATATGGTGCAAAGATGCGCAGTGGTTACACTGTTGGATCACCTGTCTTACATACATTTAATAGTGGTGAGAAAATTACTGGAACATGGGTAACTGGTGAATATGTTCAAGGTCATTACAGTAATTCTAAACAGTGGTTAAAAGTTACTTATAAAGGGATGACAGGTTATGTATCCCACACAACATTATATAACATTTGCTCATAAAACTATGTACTATAATAATAACTCTGGATATATTGAACTAATCTCTTTTAGGGATTAGTTCTTTTTATCTTCTTTTAAAATATCCACATTTAACCAATTTAATGTATGGATAACCATTTTTTCTAAGTATTTATTGGATTAATAGTTTTAATGTTAGTTGTTAATTAGTATGGGGAAATTTATCATGCAATGAAGAGTGAGAAATCAAGAATTATAAAAAATTATAGTATCTTCTATTTATATGTTTATTTTTTATATAGAAACGAATAAGGGACAGAACAAGTTATAAGTTTAAAGAGTTGAAATGGTGAAAATGTATTGAGAAATTTTTTTGAAACAATAATATTCAGAAAATTAAATGTTTTCTAGGTTTATTTTTGTTATTATGTTAGTAATCTATAGACAAAGGAGAAGGGGCTATATGAGTGTACACGTAATAAAAAAGGAAGAAATCACTTTACTTTTACATGATTGGTATCGAGAAATCCGTTCACAGAATTTCGTTAAGGCAAAGGAATTAAAACAAAGTATTGATACAAAAATTAATAGTATGGAAGAAAATCAAAAGAATACAGAGTTTTATGCACTTTTAGATTTTAGATTTAAAATGTTAAGTGCAGAGTTTTATCCCCATCAATCTGACATATCTAAGAATGATCTAAGAAAAATGAAGCTAGATGAAGCGCCATCAGATGAATCTTTATTATATTATTACCATTTCTTTAAGGCTTCTCATGCTACGGTAAACGGTGATTTTAAAGTGGCTGAAAAGCATTATGGAATAGCAGAATCTTTGTTGGAAAAGATTCAGGATCCAATCGAAAAAGCAGAATTTAACTTTAAGCTATCCAGCTACTATTATCATGTTTGCCAGCCTATTTTAGTTATTCAATATGCAACCAGAGCAAGAAATATATTTGAAGGGCTGTACGGGTATAGTAGGAAGGTCGCAGCATGTGACAATGTTCTTGGGTTAGCGTGTGTAAAGCTAAATGAATTTGAACAGGCAGAAGTTTATTTTATGTCGTCTCTGGATATTTTGAAAAAGCAGAATGAAGAAGAGCTAATGTTACGAGTTCGACATAGCTTAGGGGTTATGTATGCAGAGCAAAACCTATCTGATTTGGCAATTCGTTATTTATCAGAAGTATCACAAAAAATCCCGAATCACTTTAGAGCGATTTTTTTGGAAGCTAGAGAGAATTTAAAGTTAGGAAAGACAAAGCTTGCAGCATCTTTAATTGAAAAAGGATTAGTAATCTGTAATGAACTAGAACAAAAAGAATATGAACATCACTTTACAATTCTAAAGGGAATGAATGAGAATGTTTCTGCTGAAGAATTAGAGTTAGCTATTTCTAAA
This sequence comes from Bacillus cereus group sp. BfR-BA-01309, assembly GCF_022664315.1. NCBI lineage: Bacteria > Bacillati > Bacillota > Bacilli > Caryophanales > Bacillaceae > Bacillus > Bacillus cereus group sp. BfR-BA-01309. The sequence goes on along the minus strand of NZ_JAKUHE010000010.1, from coordinate 19,034 downwards.
GGAATTTCTTTCTTTAATGAAGTAGGTTTATGGCAATATGTCCAGGAATATGCTGAAAAATTAGCGGTTAAATATCATAAAGAAGGAAATTCAATAAAATCCAGTGAATACTTCTATTTAGGATATAAAGAAAAAGAAAAAGGTTTTCAGAAAGGGGCTTTAAAATGAAAAGAATCATAAGCAGTTCAATTGGATTAATAATTACGGTCATACTATTAAATGGAGTAAATGTTTCAACGGAACAATCAAAGGTTAGTACAACAAACGTTATACAATATACGCATGGAGAGCCGTGGGGTTGACGTAATATTGAAGTATAAAGAGTTATTAGATCAAAGTGAAGAAAAAGTAATTATTAGGTATATAGATGAAACGCTCCAATGAGCGTTTTTTTTATTTTATAATCAGATGATTTATGCTCATATGTACCGCAGTAAAAACTTATTCCTGACTTAAAAAAAGAGCCTCCACCGGAATGATATTTGTATTAACTACAACCACATCTACCAAGAAAATTAGTTTTTTTTCCACATGAAGGACATCTCGATTCTAGTATTTTATTCTTCAAATATCTCCGGCTTCTCCACTCTAAATGATTTCACCTCACCACATTCTAAACAAAATGTAGTTAATAGTTTGGAACGTTTTCCCACTGAAAAGAGCCTACTAGAATCATCCTCACAAACATATGCATGATAAGCAAATCCAACTCTTCCTTCTTTAAATGTAGTAGAACCACAATTCTCGCATCGTATATTTTTCATGCTACTAACACCTCTTTTGCTGTATTTTTAAGATAGAAGTAAAGCAACTTGGTTATACATGATGTTTTCGACAAGATACAATATACCCCTCTCTATATCCGCAAGTAAAACAACATAATCCCCTTATAAATCTCTATAACAATATGATTTTTCATATATCATTTAATGTTTATCGGAAAAATAAGTATTGAAGTATTGATTTTTATTATTCAGATGATTATAATAAATAAAAAACAATCAAACAATTCTTATGTTGAGAAGTGGAGGGACGGGCCCTATGAAACTTCGGCAACCTCGTTTTAGACGAAAGGTGCCAAATCCTGCAGGTGAAAAAAACCTGAAAGATAAGAGCGGTTCACTTAGTCAAGAAGGCTACTCTTATTTCGATAAGAGTGGCCTTTTTTTATGGCTAAAAGATAAAGGGGGAATAGGTAGTGGAGTATGGTTTTTGGTTACCGATTTTTGGGGGATGGCTTCGAAATGTAGAGGATGAATCTATGCCGCCTACGTTTGAGTATGCAAAACAAACAGCGCAAGCGGCAGAACAATTAGGTTTTTCAACAACGCTTATTGCAGAATTAAATTTAAATGATATAAAAGGTGTGTCAGCACCAAGTTTAGAAGCGTGGACAACTGCGGCAGCACTTGCAGCAGTGACGGATAGATTAGAGATTATGACAGCTGTAAGACCTGGCTTCCACAATCCAGCAGTTACAGCGAAAATGGCAGCGAATATCGATCAATTAAGTAATGGTCGTTTTACATTGAATGTAGTTTCAGCGTGGTGGGAAGAAGAAGCGAGACAGTACAGCGGAGTATTTACCGCGCACGATGAAAGATATGATCGCACAGAGGAATTTGTAACAATTTTGAAGGAGCTTTGGAAAGAAGACGAGTTTTCTTATAAGGGGAACTTTTATGAGCTTCAGCATACACATTTAAGTCCAAAACCTGTGCAGAAACAAGGTATTAAGCTTTATGCAGGTGGTGAGAGTGAGAGAGGAAAAGAGGTTATTGTAAATCACGCGGATGCATATGTAATGCACGGGGGAACAGTGGAAGAAGTATGTGTGAAAATAGAAGATATGAAGAATCGTAGAAAGAAAGTCACAGAGGAGCCATTGCAATCATTTGGGCTCGCGGCTTACGTCATTTGTCGTGATACAGAAGAAGAGGCAGTAGAAGAATGGAAACGCATAACGGATGTGAAAGATGATGCGTTAGGTTACGCAGGTTACCAAGATTTTGTGAGTAAATCGCAGTTGGAACAGCAAGTAAAGCTCAATGATTATTCCGTATCGAATCGCGGGTTACGTCCTAATTTAATCGGAACACCAGAACAAATTGCAGAAAGAATACTTGCTTTTGAAAAAGTGGGTGTTACGTTATTACTTTTACAATTTTCACCACAGCTTGAAGAGATGAAACGGTTTTCTGAAAAAGTGATGCCATTAGTTGAAGCAAAAAGAGAGGAATTGATTACAAATGAGTAAAATTTACATATTACATGAGAATAAGGAATGGACGGATCATTTAGTGAAAAGGTTGGAAGAACTGGAGTTACCGTATGAGGAATGGCTTTTAAATGAAGGAACACTTTCATTAGAACAAGAACCTCCAAAAGGTGTTTTTTATAGCCGCATGAGTGCTTCTTCACATACGAGAGGGCATCGATATGCACCTGAATTAACTGAAGGGGTTCTTGCTTGGCTAGAGGGATACGGGCGCACAGTATTTAACGGATCTCGTGCATTACGCCTTGAAGTAAGTAAATTGAATCAATATGCAGCATTAAGAAAATTTGGGATACAAGTGCCGAAAACAATTGGTGCTGTGGGCCGTGATCATATAGTAAAAGCAGCAAAAGAGTTAGGGGAAGTACCGTTCATTACAAAGCATAATCGTGCAGGTAAAGGCCTTGGTGTTCAACTGTTTCATTCCATTGATGCTTTAGAACAATATTTGGATGGTCCAGCGTTTGAAGAACCCATTGATGGAATTACTTTAATCCAGCAATATATTGAAGCGCCCGAACCATATATTACACGTTGTGAGTTTGTAGGCGGCCAGTTTGTATATGCGGTTAAAGTAGATACATCAGAAGGATTTGAACTTTGTCCAGCAGATGCGTGCTCCATTCACGATGCTTTTTGCCCAGTAGGAGAAGAGAGTAAGAAAGAAGCGTCAACAAAATTTGAAATTATATCGGACTTCCAAGAGCCAATTATTGAACAATACAAAGAATTTTTGAAAGAAAATGAAATAACTGTTGCTGGTATTGAATTTATTCGCAGTGCGGATGGAACAATTTATACGTATGATATTAATACAAACACAAACTATAATTCTGACGCAGAGTCTGTAGCGAATCAATTTGGTATGCTTGAACTTGCTACATTCCTTGGAAGAGAATTAGAAAAACAAGTAGAGTCAGTTAAATAGTATAGAAGGTTCTAGTGAAAACCTTTGTTACAGTAATCGTGGTCGTATGGCCAAATTCTTATTGTTTTTGCACAAAAGTATAAGAAGTAGCCCAAGTTTCAATGAGGAACTTGGGTTGTTTGTATGTTGTATTTCTCTTTTGTTTATTGTATACAAATGGCAGTGATGTGAGAGCTGCTGAGGCGGGTATTTTTTCTGATGTGCCTACATCGCATTGGTCGTATCCGGCGATTAAAGATTTAGCGAGTAAAAATATTATTTCTGGTTATGGAAATGGGAAGTTTGGTTTCGGTGATGTTGCGACGAGAGAGCAAGTTGCAGCTTTAATTTATCGTGTGTTAGTACCGAATAAGCAAGGTGGTACGTTTAGTAATGACGGTGCTCGTTACGTATTACAAGGTGGATCTACTTTAAACAATCCGTATCGAGATATTCGCTCAGGTTCAACATTGTTTCCTGAAGAGGTTTTAACGTTAACGAAATTAGGGGTTTTTAAAGGTGATGCAAACGGTGGTTTTAGACCGAAAGATTCTGTTAGCCGTGCAGAAATGGCACAAATTCTTACAAACGCTTTCCATCTTTCAGCAAAGCAAAAACATACATTTAACGATGTTCCGAGCGGTTTTTGGGATGAAAATGCAATTAGTGCAGTGCAATCAAACGGGATTGCTTCAGGTACAGGTGAAGGGAAGTTTGAGCCATATAGTACGGTGAAACGTGAACAATATGCGCAGTTTTTATATAATACTTTGAAATTTAAAAAGCCTGAAGTTGCAGTGCAAGATACAGGAGATGCGGCATTATTAACAGCATTTAAAGATGAAGTGCAAAAGCGTATTAATGCGTACGAAACGAATATTACACTTCCATATAAAACGAAAAATAGTAATCAGGAAGAAGTAATGAAGACACTTTTCAACGCCTATAAAGAAGTGGCAAGTAAAAATGAGTATACAAATTATAATAGATCGAATGTTTCATATGGACTTTCTGGATCACCTGGAAATTATACGTTTACGTTAAAGATTACATATCGTGAAACGAAAGAACAAACGGAATATGTAATGAAGCAAGCAAAGGCGATCGTTTCTTCTATTACGCAAGTAGGAATGGATGATCACGAAAAAGTGAAGGCGATTCATGATTATGTTGTAAAGCATATTTCTTATGATACGTCTTATAAAGCTTACACCGCATATGAAGCACTCGTAAATCGTTCTGCGGTTTGCCAAGGTTATGCACTATTAACCTATCAATTATTAAAAGAAGCTGGAATTGAGAATCATTTTGTAGTAGGAACTGGAGACGGTCAGCCTCACGCTTGGAACTTAGTGAAAATCGAAAACAAATGGTATCACCTTGATACAACATTCGATGATCCGGTGCCAGATGAACAAGGCCGCGTAACGTATTCTTATTTCAACTTATCAGATGAGCAAATCGCAAGAAATCATGAGTGGAACCGCGGGGACTATCCGCAAGCTACAACAAATTATTATAGTACATTAACAAATAAAATTGCGACAGGTAGTGCGAAGATCCCTGCATATCAGCAAATATTAAAAGATACAAAGTTAAATTATTTAGGAAATGAATACATCGCAAATAACTATAATGAATTCAAAAATAAAATGCAGAAACGTTATAACGAAAAATCACCAAAGATTGAAATCCTTTATAAACAATCAATGGATGGCGCATTGCAAGATGTGAAAAAAGCAATTGGAGAAATCGGTTATCTGCAAGGGGCAAACCGTGTTTCTTATAAAGCGGAGCCGTATAATGCAAAAGAAGGATATTCTTTAGTGACGATTACGTTTTTTTTAACTTAATTTGACATATACAGTCCAACTGTATAAAATCAAACTATACAGTTTAACTATATAGTTTAGCTATATAGTTATCGTTACATTGGAGGTCTTTATGAATAGAGATAAAAATTTACCATTAACGGAAACAACGTATTACGTTCTTTTAGCGTTATTAGAGCCAGCTCATGGATATTTAATTATGCAAAAGGTGGAGGAACTGAGTAATCATCAAGTGAAAATCGCAGCGGGTACATTGTATGGTGCGGTTGAAAATTTATTAAAACAAGGGTTAATAGAATCGGTAAAAAGTGAAGATAAACGAAGAAAAGTGTATGTCATTACGGAACGCGGGAAAGAAGTATTGCACTTAGACTTTATAAGAATGCAGCACATTATTGAGGTTACAAAGAGTTTATTACACGTATAGTTAGGGGGAAACGATGATGTGGAGATTGAAATTCTTTTTAGACTTTGAGAAAGAGGAAAAATGGTTAGAAGAGATGGCTTGGAAAGGCTATCAACTAGAAAGCACTACATTTGGTTATACATTCAGATATACAGAGCCGGAAGATGCGACGATTAGAATAGACCATAGAGTATTTAGTAGAAAAAGTGAATTTATGAATTACTGCACGCTATTTGAAGATAGTGGATGGGAGCATATAGCTGGTAATCGGTGGTCAGGTACGTACTATTTTAAAAAGATAAATGAGGAAAGTGAAGATGACATTTTTTCAGATCAAATGTCACGAGCAGGGAAGTATAAGCGTCTATCTAAAACATTTTTAGAATTAGCGACCTGTTATTTACCGATATTATTTTTATTTATGTATAGTAATACGATGAATTTAGGAGCATTTGTAAATCCGAAAGAACTATACTTGACGCCAGGATTATGGGATAAGCAAGGTGTATCATTTTTATGGTCATTTTTATTTGAAACACCATTTGCATTAATGAGAGGACTTTTTTTGACATTTATCCCCGTTGCAACATGTATGTTTTTCTTTTGCTCGTATAAAGCAAATCGATTGTATGAGGCGAGACGATGATAGGATGGGTCCCCTTAAAGCTGATGCTTTGAGGGGATTTTTTTGAGTTTGTAAATGGTATCTTTTTAAAACGGGTAAAGGAAAAGGATGCTTTATAGAGCATGCCTACAATTTAGAATTTACTATATGCATTGTTGTAAATATGTATAATTACATGAAATTTCAGTGAAAAAGAGAGTATACTTTCTTATTGTGTAATAAAGATAAGGCCCGCCTACGGAAATAGGGGGGCCCTTTTTAATGTATAAAGAAAAGGTATATTCTAGGATGCCTTCTTAAAGAAATCCTTCATCATTTTCGCATCTTTAATGTTCACTACCACACCTTCAACTTTATCTTTCTTCTCATCTTTAGCAATCGTAATTTGCTCCTTATTATCAACCCACACAAGAAACTCTTCTTTTGCGTCATCTTTATATGTAACGGTAATAGTAGAATGTGTAGATTCTCTCTTTTTTTGATCTAATGTAATTGATTTAGGAGTGCCTTTTTGAACTGCTGAAACGATTGATTGTATCATTTCTTCGTTATCTATTTGAGATTTTGAAACGTTGTTATTTTTTGTGCTAAGTATTTCGATATCTGTAATATTTGCGGAGTTTAATTGAAAGGCATTTTGTTTCTGTTCTTGTTTAGTTTGTGGAGATTTGTCTGTAGCTGAGGTACTTGTACAGCCTATTAAAGTGAAAGATAGAGCGGTTAGAGCGCATATAGATATGATTTTTTTCATAATATCCCTCCTTATGTTTAATTATAACAATTTTCTGTTAATTTAGGTAGTTATTGTAAAGAAAGTGACGAATACTATTTTTCCCTTACAAAATTGTCACACTCCTGTAAGGTAATTCAATAGATTAGATACTTTTTCCATGGCATAATAAAGACATAAGAAAGCTTATTCAAACTACAACTTATTAGGAGAGTGTCAGTCATGATTGTAACAACAACGTCTGGAATTCAAGGTAAAGAAATTATTGAGTATATCGATATTGTAAATGGTGAAGCTATTATGGGTGCAAATATTGTCCGTGATTTATTTGCTTCCGTTCGTGATGTTGTCGGTGGTCGTGCTGGTTCTTACGAAAGCAAGCTAAAAGAAGCTCGTGATATCGCAATGGATGAAATGAAAGAACTTGCAAAACAAAAAGGTGCGAACGCTATCGTTGGTATTGACGTAGATTACGAGGTTGTTCGTGATGGAATGTTAATGGTTGCTGTAAGTGGTACAGCTGTACGTATATAAGTAAAAAAACAGGCTCACCCCTTGAAGCTTATGCTTTGAGGGGATTTTTTTGTTTTATGACTAACGTTGACAGGAAATTATAATTACATATGTTCAAAGTGGGCAAAACGTTATTGTAAAAAATGCTAGGATTGCTCCTAGCATTTCGTGAGGGGGGTATTGCACGGGAATTTAGATAATAAGCAGACACACTTGCTTATTTCAAATGTAGTATATATTGTTTTCAAAGGGAAAAGTAAGAAATACAACAATCTTTATATATGTTTAACGAAGGTGTTAACTTTATGCCAAATAATAAATTTGTTATTTGGGGTAAGAAGAAAAATAATGGTATGAATAGCTTTAGAGAATATATAGTTGATAGAAATAAACGATTGAGCATGTAAAGCGTTATATTACATAAAATTTATAATGAATGGAGGCGATTACATTATGTTTTGGTTAGGGTGTTTTTTAGGCTACATTGTAGGTTCAGTTATTACATGTGCGCTACTTTACTATGGTTATAGATCTAGTGAAAATAAAAAAGCGGATATACGAGAGAGGGAGGAGAGGAAAATCAATAAAAAAGGTGTATAGTATGTGAAAGGTAAGGTGATAGTGTCGATGCAAAAATAAAGGACAGTACACATTGTATATGACTACTATGTACTGTCCTGATTATTCTTTTTGGATTACGAAAAATTATCTCCTGTCTTACTATAAATTTCATAGGCGAAATAACCAAATAAATAGCCTATTCCAGATCCTAAACTAACTGAAAGCAGGGAGAAGTCCGGGAAAAACATGCCGAAAATCAAACCGATTATACAGCCGACAAGCATTCCTATAGGTATGAGACTATCTAATAAATTTTGAGCTTCTTTTGATTTTTTCTTACCTACTGTTCCTTCGTTATATTTACGTTCCATTCTTTTCATTACAAATACTACAATTCCACCAACTATTACAACAGGCGCGATTGCCGAAATGAACCACATGTTAGAAGCTCCTTTCGTTTTTAATTAAATTATACCATATATTAACATTTTTAATTTAAGCGGAGACAAGATCTTTTGCAGTTCTTTTCTTTTTGTTCATGACTAAAGTTAATAGGAATAAAAGGAAGCTTAAAAGTGCCATTATAATAAAAACTTGCGTATAACCATTAAAGTAGTCACGAGCGATTCCTGCTAGGACAGGAATGAATCCGCCCATAATATATCCTCCTGACTGCATCATAGCAGTCCATGCACTCGCATCTTCTGAAGTTTTTGTTTCATATAGCGGTAGCATAAGAGCGAGTGGAAATACGCCGCCGAGCCCGATACCTAGTAGGATAGAAGGGATCCATGGTGTAGTTAGTGGGTAAATCATAAGCAATAAACCTACGAGTACAAAACATATACTCCCTAATAACCAAAGTGTCCTGTTTTTATAAATATCCGCTAATGTTGGAATTAAAAAGCTGCATATCATTTGGATCACTGTAAAAACAGTTATAAGAGTACCCGCTTGTTCGCTGCTTACACCCATACTTTGATTTGCTGGCGCAAGCCAAGTCGTAATAGAATAAAAGATTCCTGATTGTAGTCCGAAAAAGATTGTGAATAACCATGCTTTTTTATTTTTTAAAGGTAAGCTATTATTCTTTTTATTTTGTGTACTCGTATTCTTTTTTCGTTTCATAACGGGATACCAAAACATAATAGCGATAATCGTAAGTACACCCCAAAAAGCGAGTGCCATATTCCAAGACCCTTTTAATATATGTTGTAAAGGAATCGTTAATCCTGCACTTAAAGAAGCACCAGTTCCCATACCTACTGAATATATGCCAATCATTAAGCCGATTTTCGTAGGGAATTTTTCTTTAATAAAACCTGATAGTAACGGGCCTGCAAGTGCAATTCCAATACCGATAAATAAAGAGCTCGCGAATAATGCGGAAATGGAAAAGGTAAAGGCCCTCATACATGTTGCCAAGCCGATTAAAATAAGACAAGCCATAATTGATTTTTCTGCCCCGTATTTCTTAATTACCTTCCCAGTTAGTAAGGCGAATGTCCCCATACAAAAAACAGGAATAGCTGTTAAAAAACTAACGGAGAAATTGCTTATACTTAAGTCTTGTCGGATTGTTTCTAATACAGGTGAAACAGATGTAATTCCGATGCGTAGATTAATGGAAACAAAAAATAGTGCTAGTATATACAAATAAGTTCGTTGTCGATGTTTCAATTTCATTTTCTCCCCTCTCAAACATCAGATGTTATTGAGTATATCATCTGATGTTTGAGTGTAATAGATAAGGAGCTTATTTCAGCTCCAAATTTTGAATAGCGTATGTTCGTGCTTCTTCAGTATTTTGTTTTAAAATCGCTTGGAATAACTTTTCATGAATATCAGAGTTATCTTCATAGTTCGCTGTATGTAATATGAATTGGCTTAAAATGTGACGAAGGGCAGGTACGAAAGATTGATACAAATCAAGTAGAACTTCGTTTTTGCTCGCCTTTGCAATGGCTAGATGAAACTGAATGTCTGCATCTATGTATGCTACATAATTTCCTTCTTGAAGGGCATTTTTTCTTTTACTCAAATGTCCTTTTAAGTATAAAAGATCCTCGTCACTTCGGCGTTGTGCCGCTAACATTGCTACTTCTTTATCTAACATATTTCGTGCTTCATACACATGATGTATATTAGCTGCTTGCAGTCGTTTTTCAAATGAATCTTGCGTTGTATTGAGTGAAACAATACGAGTACCTTGTCCTTGTCGAACTTCTAATATGCCAGCATGTACTAATATTTTTATGCTTTCTCTCAGCGTTGAACGTCCTACCCCTAACTCTTCCATTAATTGCGGCTCTGTAGGGAGGCGATCGCCAACTTCATACTCGCCAGAAAAGATTTTCTCTTGTAGACGTTCTAGCACTTCATCGACTAATTTCCGACGAGAAACTTTTGAAAAAGATTTCTTTTCGTTCATATTCATCTGCTCATCTCCTGTTATATTCGTTTTTATGATAACCAATTTAAGTTCGGTTGACAATGTTATTTTTTAGGTAGTTGAAGTGGGGATACTAAAAGCGGGTTTATAAGACATAAAAAAATCTATTTTGAAAAAAATCAAAATAGATCCTTCGCTAGTATTCAATAACTCGTCAAAAACACTTTCCCTTTCGTTTTCTCAGCAGACTGCACAACATCAACTGCTGCTTTCACATCCGCTAAGTCATACGTAGAATGTACCGTCATAAAACGTAATTGCTTATTTTCAACTAAGCGAATTAAGTGACGAAACGTTTCTTGCCATTTATATGGTGAAGCTTCTTTATTCCAATGTCGTAAATGAAATATGTTCGCGTGCACTTTTGCTTTCGTGACAATCTCTGCCCAGTTTACTTGTATTCCTGATAGAAGGCCGATCGTTAAAAAGTGCCCGTTTGGACGTAAGGAGAAAGCTAATGCATTTCCATCTGGTCCCCCGATAGAATCAATCGCAGCATCTGCACCGAGCCCATTTGTTAATTCCATAACGGTTTCATAAAGCGGGGCAGTGGAAGTATCAATTACATACTCGGCACCAAGGCGCAGTAACTCTTCTGTATGCTTATTATTTCTTGTAACAGCAATTAATCGGAAGTTTAAAATTTGTGATAACTGCGCAAATAGATGACCAATAGCGGATCCACAGGCATTCACTAATAAAACGTCATTACGTTGTAAGTTTAACGTTTCTGTGCATGTAACCCACGCCGTAAGAGGATTAATATACATTTGTGCCGCTGTGAAATCATCGATGGAATCCGGAATAGGGACTACAAAATCAGCTGATGTCTTCACATAATCCTGCCAAGTACCTTCTCCGCGTAACGGTAAAACACGTTTACCGATAAGGTCTCTAGTAACGCCCGCGCCTACATCTTCTACAATACCGACACCTTCATAACCAGGTATGTTAGGTAACGGAATTCTATGTGCGTACGCTCCGGTAACGGGAATTAAGTCAGATGGGTTAATCGGCCTAACTAACATACGAATGAAAACTTCATTATCTTTTAATGGTTCTATATTTTTATATTCAACTTGTAATACATCTCTTGGGTTGCCGAACTTGTGAAATTGAATGTGTTTTCCGTGCACGATACATGTTCCCCCTTAGTTTGATTGGGTTTATTATAGCATTTTTGGTTTTGGGGGGTATTTTATTCTATTATATAGTTAAGACTCTAAAAGTTTGTGGTGGAGGAGTTTTAAATGGAGCTATTTAAAGGAAAAGTTGTTTGTCCAAGATGTGATGGAAATGGTCTCGTTTATAAAGCAGAAATTAAAGATATAAATAAAGTTGTATATGTTTGTGATGAATGTGACGCAACTTGGTTTCAGAATGATAGATTTGGAATGGATAATTTTGTGGATTATGAGACATTTCTTGAGGAGAATTCATTGTCTTATATGAAGGCGAATGTTATTCATTTAGGCTATGATTGGTACAAAGGGTAGTAAATTTTTCAAAAACAAGAAGCTACTTTAAAAGTAGCTTCTTCTATTTTTTATTAAGCCGAAGCTCTCTTCATTCTCTCAAGTAAACTAGATAACACATGCGTACGATATGATTCTAGTTTTTTACCTTCATAAGTACGAATACCTAATTTTTTAAGTTCTTTTACATACCAACCTTTGCTTCCGAAATACATGTGATCGCTCCCCTTCAACTTTGTTTTTATTTGTTCTGATTGTACTTGGAGGTACAGGATAATAATGAAGGAAATGAATTTCGCGCGAAAATGGTTAACTTTGTTGCAAAAGACATATATACTAAGGATAGTATATAACGAGGTGGGCAAGACGTGATTATAGAGAAGCACGAAATTCAAATTGACCAAATTACGAGCGGTAAAGTGAATATCTTTACTTTCTATAGAAATAGAAAGCAAATTGATGATCATTTTTTACGATTGCAAGAACCATCGCTTACAGCAAACTACTTCTTCCATTTTCATTTTGATGCAGAGAGCTTGCATCTACTGCAGGAAGAGTTTCCAAGCGTATATCCATACGACGGTAGTGAAACGATTCACAACTGGACGGAAAAGATGAAAGCAGAGTTGCAACATCAGATCCAAACAGGAAAATGGAATAAGCGCGTACGTATCGGTAATCGCATTCTAGATGTGGCGTTTACGTGGTGTGACGAAGATATAGTAGAGTAAAAAGAAGCGGGTGACGCTTCTTTTTTTTAGCGCTGGAATAAAACGAGCTTACCTGCAGAAGATGTGCAGCGATGTGTTTTTTCGTGCAATCCTTTTTCTTGTAAAATAGATTCACCTTTTGCTTTCGCTTCTTTTTCAGTTGCCGCCTCGAATGATTCATCTAATGCTTTTGAACCATCTTTTTCAAAGACTGTTAGAACGTATACTCCCATGAAAATTCCCTCCAATAATAAAAATCAGAATCTTATAACTATTTTGGCATAAATCGCTAGAATATGCAAAGAAATATATGACATTGCGTGTTACAATAAGGTGAAACTTTAATAAGCGGGGGTGTCTATTCATTCCTACTTATTAAAGTTTTCAGCAATTTTAATGTTGATAAAATGAAACTTTTGAAAGATAGAAAGGATCGTTATTTGTGAAACAAGTGAAGTTTATACATGCGGCTGATTTGCATTTGGATAGTCCGTTTAAAGGGATGGAGATGAATGTTGCGCAGTCTGTTTGGGAAAGAATGAAGCAAAGTACGTTTGAATCGTTCGAGCGTATTGTTGATAAAGCGATTCAAGAGCGCGTTGATTTCGTATTACTAGCCGGGGATTTGTATGATGCGGAGACGAGAAGTTTGAGAGCGCAAGTGTTTGTGCGCGAGCAAATGAAGAGACTGTCGCAGTACGATATCCCTGTTTTTATTATTCACGGTAACCATGATCATTTAGGGGGAAGCTGGGCAGCAATTGAGTTTCCGGAAAATGTTCATGTGTTTACGGAGCCTTATGTAGAAGAGAAATCATTTTATAAAAATGGTGAGCTAGTAGCTTCTATTTACGGGTTTAGTTATTTGCAGCAAGCGGTAACGGACAATATGACAGCGCAGTATACGAAAATGAGTGATGCGCCTTTTCATATTGGTATGCTTCACGGAAGTGTGGAAGGAGATGCAGAGCATAATCGCTATGCACCGTTTCAAATTCGTGAGCTAAAAGAAAAGCAGTTTGATTATTGGGCTCTTGGTCATATACATAAATGTGAAATTTTATCAGAAGAGCCGTACATTATTTATCCAGGGAACATACAAGGACGTCATCGTAAGGAAACGGGCGAAAAGGGTGCGTACCTGATTGAACTTACGAAACAAGGAACGCAATGTTCATTTTTCCATACGGCAGATGTTGTGTGGGATGAAATAGAAGTAAGTATCGATGGACTTGAAACTGTCGATGAACTTATGACTGTGATATCAAGTGCGATGAATGAATGCCGAAGAGAAGAAGAAGGGACGCTTTTAACTGTCGTATTTACAGGTCAGGGACCACTTTCTTCTTATTTACGTGACGAAAAACGTGCGGAAGAGATTTTCTATATTTTAGCAGCTGGCGAAGAGCGAAAAGACTTCGTATATGCGATGAAGTGGAAAAATGAGACGGTTTCTTTTGCGGAAATCGAGCGTTTGAAAGAGGAAAACCATTTCGTCGGTAGTGTGCTAAAAGAGTTAGAAGCTTTCACCAATATGGACGGCGTGTTGCGCACGATTTGGACATCTCCTGTAGCACGTAATAGTATTGAATCTTTTACAGAAGAAGAGAAGAAAGAGATTCAAAAGGAAGCAGAAAATATTATTTTAGAGCAATTATTCCAGCAAGAGAGGGATAAAAAATGAGAATTGAAAAACTCCATATTTATGGGTACGGAAAATTAGAAAATGTGGAAATGGATCTTTCATTGCTGACTGTTTTATATGGTGAAAATGAAGCGGGGAAATCGACAATTCGCTCATTTATGAAAAGTATTTTATTCGGTTTTCCAACAAGAGGACAGCGCCGTTATGAGCCGAAAGAAGGCGGCAAGTATGGCGGTGCGATGACTGTGCAAACAGAGAAGTACGGCCGTTTGAAAATTGAACGATTGCCAAAGACAGCAGTTGGCGAGGTGACCGTTTATTTTGAAGACGGGAAAACGGGCGGCGAAGAAATTTTACACGATATATTAAGCGGGATGAATGAAAGTTTATTTGAATCTGTCTTTTCATTTGATATGCACGGCCTTCAAAACATTCATCAGCTCGGCGAAGCGGATATCGGAAATTATTTATTTTCAGCAAGCGCAGTCGGAAGTGATGCGTTATTACAGCTAGATAAAAAGCTAGAAAAAGAAATGGATCAGCGCTTTAAGCCGAGTGGGCGTAAACCAGAAATTAACGTGTCACTGCAAGAAATGAAGAAGCTTGAAGAGAAGATGAAAGAATGGCAAGGGAAAATTGGCACGTATGAAAAACAGGTTGAGCAGTTAAAAGAAAGTGAAGAGAAGCTAGCTACTGTTCGCGTGGAAAAAGAGAGTGCGGAAAAACGAAAGCAAGATTATGAAATATTAGCTGCGCTTGAGCCACTCGTTATTGAAAAGCGTGCGCATGAGAAAGTGTTAGAAAACGAGAGCGGGCAATTTCCTGTAAACGGAATGGCGCGTTATGAAGCGATTAAGGCGAAGATGGAGCCGCTCCAATTACAAGTTGATTCACTCCATAAAAAAATAGAGAATGTGCAATTGGAAATGGAATCGATTCAAATAGATGAAGCGTTTTTACAAAAAGAAAGTTATGTAGAAGAACTTCGTATGCAGCACATGTCTTATGAAAATGCACGTCAAGAAATGCGTGATGTGACAGGAACGATTACGAATATAAAAGAAGAGCTGGCAGAACTAGAGCAACAAATCGGTGCTACGTTTGAAAAAGAAACAGTCCTGTCGTTTGATATGAGTTTGGCAACGAAAGAGTTAATTACGCAAGCAGTGCAAAAGGCGCGTGAATTAGAAACGCAAAAAGCACAACTTGATGATCGTTTTAAAGTAGCGCAGGAGCAATTAGAAGAACAAGAAGAAAATATAAGACAGATTAAGAAGCAAATGCTAGCGGATGAAGAGCGAAGTGCGTTAGCTGAGAAAGAGAAGTCGTTCCAAGATGCGGCGTTTATCGGCATGGGCGCAGAGAGAATGAAGCGTAAGTACGAGGAAAAAGCAGGAGCGGCTATGCAAAAGAAAAAGCAGTGGCAAAGAGTTTGTCTTCTGTTACTTCTTATTAACACAGTCGTTTTATTTACAAGCTTATTTATAGATAACCGCCCGCTCTTATTTATTAGTGTCATTGTTTTTGTAGGGATTGTTCTTGCCCTCGTTTTATATAAAGATCCGTCAAGTGGATTACAAGAAGAGCTTCTTACTCTTCAGCAAAGTGCTGGCGGGAGACAAAGTGAAGAAGCGATGTCTGTGCGCTATGAGTTAGAAAAAGATGAAGAGATTCGTAAGCTATTTGAGCGTGAGTCATATAAGTTACAACAAATGGAGCGAGCGTATGATAAAGTCGTTTCATCCTATGAGGAGTGGGAGCGAGAAACGTTCCGCATTAGCGAACAAGTAAATGTGTATAAAATGCGCTATACGTTCCCTGAATTTTATACGTATGCGCACATATTGCCGGCGTTTGAGCGTATGGAAAAAATGCAGCAATTATATCGTGATTTAGAGAAGAAAAGTGAGCGCAAATCTTCATTATATGAAATGATTTCGCATTTTGAACATAAACTAGAAACTGTTATCGGTAGTGCAGAGTATAGTAAGCTGCACGAGGCACAAATCCGTATGCAAAATGAGAAAGAAAAGCGCCAAACTTGTAAGCAGCTAAAAGAGAAGTTGGCGGAATGGCAAGAAGAGTATGAGTTCATGCAAGAGCAATTAAAACAACTGTTAGTAGAACGAGATGGATTATGGCATATCGCACATTCTACAGATGAAGAGATGTTTTTAGAAGCGGGTAAACTATCGGAAAAACGTGAAGATGCTGAGAAGCAAGTAGGGCGTTTATTACCGCAAATTGATCTATTAGAACAGCGTTTAACGAGTTTATCATTAGCTGAACATTATGAGGCTGACGGTTATGATGAGAAATTAACGCAAGAAATGACAGCCGCGCAAAACTGTCTTACAAAGGAAAAAGAACTGACAGAGCGCATTGCGAAGCATCGTATGGAAATTGCGAATTTAGAAGAAGGCAGTACATATGGTGATTTAATGCACGAGTGGGAAATAAAAAAAGCGCAAGTGCGTGAACAAGTGAAGAAGTGGGCTGCGTATGCGGCCGCAAAGACAGTGTTAACGAAAACGAAGCAATATTATCATGAAGTACATCTTCCCCGTATTTTACAAAAATCAGAAGAGTACTTTGTGTATTTAACAGGCGGACGATATAGTAAAATCTTTTCACCGTCGGAGGCAGAGCCGTTCATTGTCGAGCGTAACGATGGTATGCGTTTTTACAGTCATGAGCTAAGCCAAGCGACAGCGGAGCAGTTATATTTATCGCTGAGATTTGCATTAGCGAAAACATTTGAGCATGATTATCCGTTTATTATTGATGATAGTTTCGTGCATTTTGATGCGGTAAGGACGAATCGTACGATTGAGCTAATAAAGGAAATTGCGAAAGACAGACAAGTCATCTTCTTTACATGTCATGCGCATTTACTAACGTATTTTACAGAAAAACAGATTATAAAATTAGTGCGTAAGCGTAAAGAAAATGAGTTGTAGTGTGCTATACTAAAAGTAACTGATATGGTGGAGGAATTCGAATGAAAAAGAAAATTGCAGAATATGAAGTTGGTGAACAAGTCGATGTTTTCTTGTTAATTAAAACAGCGACAAAAGGTCTAGCAAGCAATGGAAAGCCGTTTTTAACAGTAATCTTACAAGATCCAAGTGGAGATATTGAAGCGAAGCTATGGGACGTATCACCAGAAGTTGAGAAACAATATGTAGCGGAAACAATCGTTAAAGTAGCTGGTGACATTCTAAACTACAAAGGCCGTATTCAATTACGTGTGAAACAAATCCGAGTTGCGAATGAAAATGAAGTAACGGACATCTCAGACTTCGTAGAAAAAGCGCCAGTGAAAAAAGAAGATATGGTCGAAAAAATTACGCAATACATATTCGAAATGAGAAATCCGAACATTCAACGTCTAACAAGACATTTATTAAATAAGCATCAAAACGAATTTTTAGAATATCCAGCAGCGACAAAAAATCATCACGAATTCGTATCTGGATTAGCTTATCACGTCGTATCGATGCTTGATTTAGCGAAAGCTATCTCAAATCTATACCCATCATTAGATAAAGACTTACTATATGCAGGGGTTATTTTACATGACCTTGGTAAAGTAATCGAATTATCTGGCCCAATTTCTACAACGTATACGTTAGAAGGAAATTTATTAGGCCACATTTCTATTATGGTGAACGAAATTGGTAAAGCAGCAGATGAGCTGAACATCGATGCAGAAGAAGTATTAATTCTTCAGCACATCGTCCTTTCTCACCACGGAAAAGCAGAATGGGGTAGCCCAAAACCACCGTTAGTAAAAGAAGCAGAAATTCTGCACTACATCGATAACTTAGATGCAAAAATGAACATGATGGACCGCGCATTAGGACGCACAAAACCAGGCGAATACACAGAGCGTGTCTTTGCTCTTGATAATCGTTCGTTCTATAAACCGACGTTCCATAATTAATAATGTGAATCAAATGGCCTCATTAAGTGGTAATAAGCTTAGTGGGGCTGTTGTATAATGATAATAAAGTTATTGAATTTTGATTATTAAAAGCTAAGAGCCTTACTACATTCTACGTAGCAAGGCTCTTTAAAGTTGTTTCAAATTACATCCATCTGTCCGTTTAAGTGTAACTATTCGTAATTATTTGATATTATACAGGTGAATAGAAAGATATATTAAAATTTAGTTTCGTAGTTGTAAAAGGAGGTTATTTATCCGACATTAACGGGCAGTAAGTAAAACTCCCACCTCAAAATTTGGCTGGAGCAAAGAAGTTAGGTGGGGGTCGGGCTGCCCGTAAACGTCCGATTGGTGAGGGCTGATTATAGGTTCACTTTATATTATTCTCTTATAATTTTCCCAAAAGGAGAGTTTATGAAAAAGATTATTGTTTTTGTATTAACGATATTTATATTATTCTCAGGATTCGCAACACAAAGTTATGCGTTGTCAGATTCGCAATCTGCGGCAATACAAGCGTTGCTAGATGATGCCTGTCGTATATCAGGTGTGCCGGGAATGTCAATCTCAATACTTGCTGATGATGAAGTGTTCTACTTTTCTTCAGGGTATGCAGACCGTGAAAAGGGGTTGTCTGCAAGTGAAAATACACTCTATGAGTTAGCCTCGGTCAGTAAAGCTTTTACCGGTATTGGTATTATGCTATTGGAAGAGCAAGGGCTGCTCTCAATGACTGACCCTGTCCAAAAATATTTACCTTGGTTTACATTAAAGTATCAAGGGAAACCTGTTGATATGCAAAATCTTACACTAAATAACTTTCTTCACCATACCAGTGGTCTAACAAATATTAGGCATCTTCAAAATATTCCACAAGGCAATACACCGGATATGTTGCAAAAGACTGTGGAAATGCTCGTGGATGCTGAATTGGCGTTCCCTCCCGGTGAA